>JAGAAJ010000016.1 GCA_017615355.1 Prevotella sp. | reverse complement strand
CCTCGGCCTGCCGGGCTTCTCGGGCTTCATTGCTGAGATGACCATCTTCGTAGGTGCCTTCGGAGCCGACCCCGTTGCCGGCGACCCGAACATTGGCTTCCGCATGGTGGCTACCATCATAGCCTGTATGTCTATTGTTGTCACCGCAGTCTACATCCTGCGTGTCGTCGGCAAGATACTCTACGGAAATGTCGAGAACAAGCACTTCCTCGAGCTGACCGATGCCACTTGGGACGAGCGTGTCGCCGTCATCTGCCTTATCTTCTGTGTGGCAGGCCTAGGTACATTCCCCTTCTGGGTGAGCAACGTCATCTCGCCGAGTGCAGGCTCAATCTTACAATCCATTGGTGTCATGTAAAGTTAGGAGGACAAAGAAATGAATTACAGTCAATTTTTGAATATGATTCCAGAGTTCTACCTCGTGTTGATTCTGATAGTTGTGTTTGTGTTGGATTTCATCATGCACAAAAGCGAGAAGAAACACGACGTGCTCTCTGCAGTAACGATTGCACTGACAGTTGTCCTGCCTGTACGTATTGCATTGATGGGAGAACCGACAGAGGCTTTCGGTGGCATCTATGTCACCTCGCAGATTGCCAACGTAATGAAGGTCATTCTCACCGTCGGTACGGTAATTGTGATGATTATGTCGCAGGCATGGTTAGAGTCCAACAGGCGTTATGAAGGCGAATACTACATGTTGCTGCTGAGCACCCTGCTCGGTATGTATATGATGCTTTCGAGCGGCTCGTTCCTGATGTTCTTCCTTGGATTGGAAATGGCTTCCGTGCCTCTGGCATGTATGGTGGCTCTTGACAAGAAGAAAAAGGACAGCGCCGAGGCAGCTGCCAAATACATCCTCATCGCTACGTTCTCAAGTGGCGTGATGCTCTTCGGCATTTCGTTCATCTACGCCGCTACGGGCAGCCTCTACTTCGACAATGTCGCTGCAGTCATAAGCGCCAAGCCTCTCAGCATCATCGGTATGGTGTTCTTCTTCAGCGGCCTAGGCTTCAAGATTTCCCTCGTGCCCTTCCACTTCTGGACGGCCGACACCTATCAGGGAGCCCCGACGCCTGTCACCGGTTATCTGAGCGTTGTCTCGAAAGGTGCCGCCACGCTGACGCTGGCCATCATCCTCACGAAGGTCTTCGGCTCGATGATCCACTACTGGCAGCCCATGCTCTGGGTGGTTATCATGCTTACCATCACCGTGGGCAACCTCATGGCCATCCGCCAGACGGAACTGAAGCGATTCATGGCCTTCTCGTCCATCTCACAGGCTGGCTACATCATGCTTGCTGTCATCGGTGCCGATGCTGCCACGTCGCAGACCGCCCTCACGTTCTACGTCCTCGTCTATGTCGTAGCCAACATGTCGGTATTCTCTGTTATCAGCGCTGTGGAGCACAAGGCTGGCGCAGGCACGCAGATGAGTGCCTACAACGGTCTCTACCAGACCAACCCGAAGCTGGCGTTCATCATGACCATCGCCCTCTTCTCGCTGGCAGGCATCCCACCCTTCGCAGGTATGTTCTCGAAGTTCTTCGTCTTCATGGCTGGCGTACAAGGTCAGGATGCACATCCTTTCTGGCCCTACTTCGTGGTGTTCGTGGCATTGGTCAACACCGTAGTGAGCTTGTACTACTACCTGCTCATCGTGAAGGCCATGTACATCCGCAAGGAAGACAATCCCCTACCCGCTTTTGCCCATGGCAAGGCCATCAACACCTCACTCGCCATCTGCACCGTAGGCATTGTCCTCTTCGGCATCTGCTCCTGCATCTACCAATGGATTGCCAACGCAGCAGGCATGTAGTCGTACGAAGAATTTGCGTAAGAAATTTGGAGGCTCGAAAAAAAACTGCGGAGCCTCCAAAAAATACTCCGGAGCCTCCTTATGAAAATTTGGAGGCTCCGGAGTCGTTAAATACAACGGTGTCCTCTCTGCTACTCGCCCTGAAGAATCTTGTTGGCCTCTTCCTGCAGATCCTCTGCCTTCTTGCGGGCCTTCTCAAGGTCTTTCTCGGCCTTCTCGGCATCCTTGAGAGCCTTCTCGGCCTTCTCCTTGGCCTTCTCAGCCTTCTCCTTGGCCTTCTCGAAAGCCTTCTCGGCCTTCTCCAGCTCTTTCTTGGCCTTATCAGCTTTAGCAAGGAGCTTGGCTTCCTTCTTCTTGACATCGGCAGCCTGCTGGAAATCCTGGTCAACGCCCGTCACAGGACTGGTCACGTCAGAATCGATACGGGCCTGTACGCCCTGAGCCATCATCAGCGACATTGCCAAGACGGCTCCCATCATCATCATCTTTTTCATTTTCTTGTATTTATGGTTAAACATGTAAAAGGGTCTGTTGTTATGATAGTTCCAGTAAACGGGTGAACATCCCTGGGAAATGCGACTGCAGGTCGACAGGCTGACGGAAAAGGCCGAAGACGGCGCTGCCGCTGCCGCTCATGGCACTATAGGCGGCACCCAGTTCATAGAGGCGCGACTTTATCTGGCCTATCTCGGGATGGATGGCGAAGACGCTCTGCTCGAAGTCGTTCTCCAGCACATCGCGCCACTCCTCAACAGGAAGGGACATGACGATGTCGCGGCAGTTGCGGGATGGTCGCTTGGGTGTGATGAGCGAGAAAGCCTCCTTGGTGGAAACGGAGATATTGGGACGGACAACGGCGAGCAGCCAGCCGCTCAGATCGAGGTCGACGGGTTGCAGACGCTCGCCGATACCCTCGGCATAAGCTGGACGGTTGATGATGAAGATGGGGCAGTCGGCACCAAGACGGGCAGCACGATCGATGAGCTGCTGCTGCGTCAGTCCCAGCTGTGCCAGCTCGTTCATCAACAGCAGCATGGAGGCACAGTCGCTGCTGCCGCCACCCATACCGGCCTGTGTGGGGATGACCTTATGAAGATGAATATGTACGCGCGCGAGGTCAGGAAAGTCCTGCTTCAGCATGTTGTAGGCTTTCACCACGAGGTTTTTCTGTTCGTCGCCCTCCACGCTGATGCCCGTCACCTTGAGATCGCAACCGGTGGACGACGGGAACTTCCCGTCCATCGGCTGTACCTCCAGGGCATCGCAGAGCGGCACGGGAAAGAACACCGTCTCCAGGTCATGATAGCCGTCGGCACGCTTGGCCACGACGTTAAGGCCCAAATTAATCTTTGCCTGAGGGAAGAGTATCATGGTGCAAAAGTAGTAAAAAACGCAAGAAGCACCAAAGAAAATCGGATTTTTCTGCTGGTCAGAACTGGAAATAGATGAACGGCTGTATCTCGCTGCTCTTCACCTGAATGACGATGAAGATGACGATGGCGACGAGCAAGGCTGCGACGATGACGCCGCCTCGACGCACCAGGCCGATGCAGCCCTCGTTCCAACGGTCGGGGATGAAATGGGTGAGGTAGCCGAAGGCTATCATCGCAAACACTACCCAGTAGCCCTCGACAACCTGCATGAACACCTCGGGATGGAACTCGGTGAAGATCTTCGTGATCATGATCCACGAATCGTCGAAGGTGTGGTTGCGGAAGAATATCCAGCAGAAGACAACGAAGTGGAAGGTCAGCAGCACGGCTATGGCCTTTCTCAGGCCGTGGCTCACATAATGCTTGTCGTGGTGGAAGATGTGCTCACGCATCCACTTATGGATGGCGAGAGCCACGCCGTGCATACCGCCCCACGCCACGAAGTTGAGGCTGGCACCGTGCCATAGTCCGCCCAAGAGCATCGTGATGATGAGGTTGATGTATTGCCGCACCTTGCCCTTGCGGTTGCCGCCGAGGGAGATGTAGATATAGTCGCGAATCCACGAGGAGAGCGAGATATGCCAACGCCGCCAGAAGTCGGTGATGCTCTGCGACGTATAGGGCGCGTTGAAGTTCATGGGGAAGCGGAAGCCGAGCAGCAGGGCGATGCCGATAGCCATATCGGAATAGCCCGAGAAGTCGCAGTAGATCTGCATGGCATAGCCATAGGCTCCCAGCAGGTTCTCCACGCCGGTATAGAGCGAGGGGTTGTCGAAGATACGGTCGACGAAGTTCAGCGAGATGTAGTCGCTGATGACGGCCTTCTTGAACAGTCCGATAGTGATGAAGAAGACACCACGGGCAAACATGTCGTTGGTCACCTCAAGCGGCTTGCGTATCTGCGGAGCAAAGTCACGTGCACGGACGATAGGGCCTGCCACCAGCTGGGGGAAGAACGACACGTAGAAGGCATAGTCCAAGAGCGAGGGCAAAGGCTTCAGGTCGCCACGATAGACGTCGATGACATACGACATCGACTGGAAGGTGAAGAACGAGATGCCCACAGGCAGGAAGATGTCCCACGGCTGGAAGTTGGAGCCCACCATCTGCGCCCACATGCCGGCAAAGAAATTGGTGTACTTGAAATAGGCCAGCAGACCCAGGTCAACCAATAGCGAGAGGAAGACAAGCCATTTCCTGAGTGACTTCGACTGTGACTTCGACACACGGCCGGCGATGAAGTAGTCGCTCAGCGTGACCACGGCCAGCAGGAAGAAATAGAAGCCGCTGGACTTATAGTAGAAGTAATAGCTGAAGGCTGTGACAAAGAGCAGGCGCAACGTCCTTGTATGCTGCATCAGCATATAGCAGAACGTGAAGCCCAGGAAAAGCATCAGGAAGAGTCCCGACGAGAATATCATCGGCTCCTCGGGGTTGTATGTCAGTTGTTCAAGTATCCTGTCAATCATCTCTTAAAAACCATAGCTGTGATATCCCGCCATGATGGCATCGAAGAGGAAGCGGGCCAGATGGCGGCCTCCCTTGAAGTTGATGTGTGTATAGTCCTTGTTGGCCATTCCCTGCTCCACCAGGCCCTTCATACTGTCGCGGCCTCCCATCGCCTCGAAGAGGTTGAAGAAACTGACGGCATGATCAGAGGCCATGATCTGCTGATAGGCTATCAGCGCCTCGACTCCCTTCATCGTGTGCAGTCCATTGCTGGAACGCTGGTCACGGTCAGGCATACCTACGACAAGGATACTGGTCTGCGGATAGGCCTGGCGCAAGTGCTCGATGGCCTGTCCCATGTTGCGGGTATAGCCGGAATAGTTGCTCTGACTGCTGTTGGCAACGTTCAAACCATAATGCACCACGATGAGGTCATAGGGACGCAAGGCGGCAAACTGAGCCAATGTGGCGGCAGGAATCTGCGAAAGGTTATAGCCAGCCGAGCCGCGCATACTGAAGTTGTCGACCACGACACCGCTTACAGGCTCCAATGCCACACCATAGAACAGCGTACCGCTGCCAATGGCACGCAAGGTGTAGCTGACGGAGGACAAGGGCACGCTGTCACGACACTCGATAGCCTGCAGACGCGGTGCTCCGACAATGGTATCGACAACGGTACTGTCGCTGCCATTCATCGTGGTGTGCAGCCTGCAGCCACCATCGCTGCGGAGATAGAAGATGGCCTTCGTCCATTGATTCTGATGACGGCGGGCACGGGCTCCCTTGTAGGTGATACGGGCTCCATCGGAAGCCGTAAAGTAGCGCTGGGCAATACCCTGATTGGCATTGCTGAACGGTCGCTTCACAATCTCGTATTCGGTAATGCCACTGAATGAGTGGCTGACACTTTGGCGGAAACCATGCACCTGGCTGGCGCAGTCGACCCACCCTACTCCACTGCCGCCAAACTGATCCTGCAGCAGCTCGCGCAAGTCCTGTGAGAAGATATCACCCTCGATGAACGAGTCGCCGTAGTAGGCGATGCGCACCGGACGTCCCAGCTGTCGGGCACGTGCCAGTTGCTGGTAGAAATAGTACATGCCGCCAGGACGTCCTTGTGAATAATCAAGAATGGGCGTGACACCCTCGGGCTGATCAGCCACGGGAGCAACAACGGCAACACTATCACCAACGGGTGTATAGGCTACGGTGCCGAGACCGGTCGTATCGGTAGGCTGCAAGCGCACATTGTCACCAACGACAGGACGGGCAGCAGTCTGCTGCGAATCGGCAGGAGACACAGGAGTGACCACCGTGATGGGCTTGGGAGGCTCAGGCACATCAGGGATGATGCCCAGGCCGTTGCCGTCTTCCAAATATTCGGGGAGGATATCGCCAAGCAAATTGACACGGCGCAGCTCCGACTCGCCTAACTTCATCTTAGGCAAAAAATGCAAGGCCAACAAGATGGCCACCACCAATGCTACAAAAATAAAGGAGCGTGCTATCTGATTCATAATCCTTTGTCGAGAGCCTTTGCTCCCTTTTCAGTACAGATGCCACGCAAAGAGGTGAACACCAAGCTCTTGAAGACCTGCTCCATTTCGAACTGACGGTAAAGCTCTCGTAGCATAATGTAGCGTCCGATGGCATCAAACATCAGCGGCACGATTTCATAGTCGAGATCGCTGCGGAAATAGCCTTCCTCCACGCCACGATGCAGGAAGTCGACAAAGCGATGACGGTTGTGCTCCTTATACTCTTCCAGCATCTTCAGCACACGGGGATATTTCTGCAGTTCGTCGTAGAACAGCGGCGAGATGCCACGCAGCTCCTCCAAACGCTGACGGTAGGCCTCCAACACAATGTCAATCACGCTCTTACCGCGCTTTACCAGCTCTATCATACGCTGTTCCCTATTGGTATGGAACATGCGCACACCTTCGCAAAGCACGGCCTCCTTGTTCTCATAAAGCTCATAGAGGGTGCGCTTCGAAATAACCAGCTGACGGGCGATGTCATCCATCTTCACCGCACGGATTCCCTGTGCGGTAAATGCCTTCATCGCAGTCTCGATGATACGTTCTCTCAGCTGTTGCCGATAAACTGTGATATTGCTGTTCTCCGACATTTTTCTTTTTTTGAGGGTGCAAAGGTACAAATAAGCAAGGGAAAAACAAAAGAAAAATCTAAAAAAAGAAATAGTTTCTTTGTTTTGCTTACAACTTTTCGTATCTTTGCCATCTCTAATCACAATCACTATGAAAAAAATCTTTTTCCTGGCTCTGCTGACAGCCTTCACAATGAAAGTCAGCGCACAGAATAATCCTGCAGACGAAGCACCTCAGTTGGAGTTTGCCCTGCAACTGAAAGTAACCCTTGGCGAAGCCTTTGCCATTGAGAACACCCAACACGGACGCCGCACCGTCATTCCCATCACGGGCGGCACTTTCGAAGGCCCGCAGCTGAAGGGAACCATCATCAACGGCGGTGCTGACTATCAGCTGGCAAATGCCCAGGGAAGGACCGAGCTGGAGGCCATCTATTGCATCAAGACTGACGACGGCGTATACATTCATGTACGTAATCGCGGCATCATCAGAGGAGGACAGGATGCCGACGGCAAGCCTACGTTCTATTTCCGTTGTGCGCCGCAGTTTGAGGCACCCGCCGACAGCAAGTACGGCTGGCTGAACAATTCGCTGTTCCTTTGTGCACCCACGTTCTCATCAGACTTCAAGGGCATCGTCCTCAACGTCTGGCGTGTGAAATAAGAGGACGACGCCCTTGAAATCTTCTGTCTTCGGATGGGAGAAGGACGCGGAAAACTATTTGATACCCTCTACCTTATAGCCTGCCTCGCGTAGCAGATTCAGCACGCCCTTTTCACCAGGCAGGTGAGCAGCGCCCACGGCAAAAAGCGTGGGTTTCTTTGCCATGAGGGCGGGCATTTTCTTTACCCAGTCGGCATTGCGGTTGTAGATGAGCGCATCCTCTTCCTCGGGACGGCTGTCACAGCTGTTATAAAGTTTCGCGTCCATTGCCTCCTTGATGGCGTTGAGGTCCTGGGCATAGAAGGCCTTGATGACTCCATCGGTCATCTCGTCCATAAAGGCAACGTTGTCCACCTGACACATCAGCAATTCCTTCTGGCGTTCCAGCGTCTGGCTTTTGAAGAGCATATTCAACTGAAAGACGGTTGTTTCCAGTCCGCCCACGCCCTTGCCTTGCTTGACGGCTTCCTTTTGGAAGTAATTGTCAAACTGGTTCTGCGGGTCGAAACCACTGGTCTTCTTCATATAAGAAAGCGATGACAGTGTTGTACTCAGGGCCGATGGTGTCCATTTCCCCATCTCCTGTGCAATCATCGGGTTGGTCATGTCCATACCCATCAGCGATTTCATGTAGGCATTCAGGCGTGTCATCTCCTCTGATGTAAGCAGTTTTTCCAGCGTCATGCCTTCGGGCAGCATCATGGCCTGTTGCATCATAGCCATGCTGTCGGGACTCATCATCTCGTCCATCACCAGCTCGCCATAGACCTGCTGGCAGTCATTCATCGCCTGACGAATACCGGGGATGGAGTCGACGAAGCCCACGTCGGCTAGATGATAGGTGCCGATGATGTAAGAAGGCGACGGCAGCCCGTTACCGCTGATTCTATAAAGGAGCTGAGCGGGTGAACACAATGCTGCACACGCGAGTACGAGTGTGAATACAATTCTTTTCATGTGTCTGACAGAAAAGGAACTTTTACAAATCGTTGTAATTGGAAATCTGGAAGGTTGAGGTGCGCATGTCACCCGTCTGGAATCCCTTCTTCAGCCAGCGCTTACGCTGCTCGCTGGTGCCGTGGGTGAACGATTCCTCGACAGCACGGCCCGTAGCCTGCTTCTGCAGCCAGTCATCACCGATGGCATTGGCCAGCTCAAGGCCTTTCTCCAGATCACCATACTCCATCGAGTGATACATCTGGTCCTCATAGTGTGCCCATACGCCGGCATAGTAGTCGGCCAGCAGCTCCAGGCGCACGCTGATCTGGTTCTTCAGCTTGTTGCTGCCGGCATTGCTCATGTCCTGATGGGCCTTGGTGAGCGAGCCGGTGAGGAACTCCACGTGGTGGCCTATCTCGTGGGCAATGACGTAGGCGTAGGCGAAGGTGCTGCCGTTGACGCCTAGTTGCCGTTTCATCTCAGTAAAGAACGACAGGTCGATGTAGAGGTTCTGGTCGCCTGAGCAATAGAAAGGTCCTACAGACGAAGAAGCCGTACCGCAACTACTGCTCACGCTATTGGTGAAGAGCACAAGCGTGGGATTGGTGTAGGTGCCTCTCTGGTTAGACATACAGTTGGGCAGGTTGTATTCTGCAAACACCTTTGCCCACACGTCTTCCGTACTGGCAAGAATCTGGCGGCACTCACGGGCAAGGGCTTTCTCCTCCTCGGTGAACTTGGTGGTATCAACCTGCTCAGAGGTGGGACTGCCACCGCCGGTAATCGAGCCAAGGATATCACCCAGACCACCGCCACCACCGCTGATGATAGAGCCGAGGTCGATGCCTCCACCTCCGCCGCCGCTGAAGAGCGACATCACGATGCCGAGAATTACTGCGATTATGCCACCGCCCAAACCGGCCTTGGCACCACTACTGAGCCCACGTCTGTCGTCGACGTTCTGACTCTCACGTCTTCCTGTTAGCTTCATATTATTCTGTTTTAATGGTTTCTAAATCGCAAAGTTACGGCAAAAAGCCCGAACAGCCAAATTTTTTGTCATTTTTCTTACAAATGAGAATCATTGTTGCAGGGTGACTGACATGAGTCCGATGACAACATCGTTGCTAAGTGTGCGCACGGTGAGACTCTTCAGACGCTTGGCAGGATTGAGCTTCATGCGCAGCATCTGGGCAGCGCCGCCAGGGATCTCGCGTCCATAGACGCCCTTGATTCCCAAAGCCTCACTCAGGTTATTGCTGACGGTGCCCGTGCCAAGGCAGACCCGGATGGGACGCGGTCCATTAGCACGGAAGGCTTGCCCGTCAATGTAGTAGTCCTGCTCGATGGGACACCAATTGTCGGGATTGCGCAGGGCCAGCGTGTCGGTGGTGTTGTCCGTGTAGGTGACCACTACGATACCGTTGTCGATATGACATTGCATGTGATTGGTGCTGCCAGCCATGAGGAGATAAGCGGCGGAGGCACGTCCCTTCAAAGGCATGGTGACAGCATCGGGATAGTTGCTCCAAAGCGATGTATAGACAATGTTGTTGCCTCGCTTGGGGGTACGGAAAGGCACACCGGCCACATTGAACTGGTCATGCGAGATGAAGGTGCGGAACACGGAATCGTTGATCTCAGGCGTGTACTTCGGATGGCACCACTCCCCTACTCCCTGCAAAGGAATCTGCAACGTGGTGACCATAGGACGGGGTGAGATGTACTTGTTCTTGAAGATGTCATCTACCTCAGCATTCCAGTACTGGTCGATGGTCTGCGGCACCAGCTTGCCTTGAGGTGCAGGCTCGGTAGTGGCTGTCACAGCCCTGCGGCCAGAAGCATTCGTTGCTACTACTGTGGTGGTGGGGAGGTAACTGTCCCACTCGATGACCTGATGCTGCTGACTGTTGCCCTCAATGTCCTTGTAATTGCCGCCGTCAAGATTCTGACGCACGATGATCTGCAGCTGTTGAGGGAACCGTTGTGTTACTTCAAGACGGCAACGACCGTCCTTGCGCGTGTACGTATATTCAATGTAGGGTGTGACCAGACGGGCGTTGTCCCACTCCTTCGGGAAGCCCGGACGGATGATGCACTTGCCGTAGAGGGCCTGCGGCTGCACGCCGAAGAGTCCCTGGATGAGTGTTCGCGAAGAGATGCCGATGCAGTCGCCGAAGTCGCGGTAGCACTCGCCGCGGGCAGCGTCGAAATGTGAGAGCTGTCCGAAGTTGGCAGGCGACTGTCCGTAGTACATCTGATCCATGATGTTGCCCTTCATCAGCCGGTAGCCTTCGTCAGGTCGCCCTGCCTCGAAATAGGCCAGCGCCGTGTGCATCACCTCTGCAGGCGCCACGTTGTTGATGCTCCAGGCGTAAGGCATCCAGTTGGTGGTTGAAATGGTATGAAAGTAGGCATCAATGCTGAAATGAGGTATCTCGTTGTCGATGTACTGCGTGGCCTGATAAGCCTGCTCGGGCGTACAGGCGCCACAGTCGATGGGCGTATAGATGCTCCACACAGCGGCACTCTCATGCAGGCGCTTCAATCCCATGGCATCCTGATACTCTGCCCAATGACCGGCAGAAGGAAGCCACAGGCGCTCGTTCATAGCCTTGAGGATGGCCTCAGCTTCCTGACGATAAGGTGTACCGTCCTCGCCGATGATGTCTGCAATGCGGGCAGCCAGCAGGTTACCGCGATAGTTGTAAGCCGAGGAATGGGTGACGGCGCCGGCGTTGTAGTAAAGGGCGTCGCTGGCCCAGATACAGCAGTAGGCATCATAGAGATGGTCGCCGTCGGGGTCGAAGTTGCGCTTCTCCCAAGCTAGATGCGACTTGATGACGGGCCACATCTTGCGCATGTAGTCGGTGTCGGCATTGTACTGGAAGTGCCAGAGCAGCTCGTCGATATAGTTCAGGTTCATGTCGTAGTGGTGCATCTGGTCGACACGCTCAGGATTGCGGCAGATGTAGCCGTTGCTGTACATCTGCGTGCCCCACTTCTTCTCAGCACGTGCCATATTCATCTCACGGTCCATCGAGGGATGCGGAATGCTGGGAGCGATGCTGTTCACCTGACTCTTGGCATAGGCGCTGAAATGACTCACGGCACGGTCGTCCCAACCCAGCACGTCACCCACATAGGCAGCACGCCAGCCAGCCAGAGGTGTACGCCAGCCCACACAGCCATGCAGCCACGTCTTGCCGTCCCAGTCGCCATCGGCAGCCATCACCAGGGCGCCGCCAAGGGTGTTGATGAAGGGGTCGGGCGTGTCGAACTGTATCTGCTTGGCCATTTCTTTGTTGAGGTCGACGGCATCGTTGAAACGCTTGAAGGCGTCGCCATCATGCATGAAGAAGATTTTATCCTCCATCATCACCAGGTGGGCAAAGTTGTTGCTGTGCGTAGCCTCACCTATCACCATATTCTCTCCTGTCGGTGAGGGTTCAAAGGCATCGGCAGGGTCAACGCCGAGGTCGCCATTGCGCTGCAGATGGGAGTTGTTGATGTCGCACACCTTCACCTTCACCTTCAGCGAGCCGCGATATTTATCGCAGATGAACTGCCAGATAGCGCCCTCCACATCGTGCAAGGCCACAACATGCACACGGATGATGCCGTTGCCGAGGTGATTCCAGCGATGATCGCCTAGGATATAGGAGCGCATACCGTCGTGATACCACGACTTACAGTAGTCAGCGGAGTCGAGCGGCACACCAGCTATCTCAAAGCGTACACTCTTATAGTGGCCTTTTTTCGCAACGGCAAAGATGGGGACGTCGCTCGTCTCGATGCGGTAGTCGGTATAGCCTCCATAAAGGGCACGAGTGAATCGGTTGGTGCCGTTTTCGCAGATGAAGGCATCATCCTGCGGCTTATACTGCAGAGAGCGCTGCATTCCCCGACGTTCATCGTTGTAGGAGGGCAGAGCTCCACTCACCGTTTGTGCTCCTACATATAAATAATGTATAGCGAGGAGCGAAAGAATGAGAAAGAATCGTTTCATGAGCTGCGACCTTTTCTTTTATTCCACCAATCAATTACAAGGCTTTCCACTACTGCCAGCAGGATGAGGATGCCAAGCGACATCCAGAAGCTGGCCGTCAAGTTATAGATAACTAGGCACACCGTGAAGGTGATGACCCATCGTAAAATAAATTTCCAGTTCATATTGTGTGCAAAGATAATGTTTTTCTGTGATACGACAAAGAAAAAAGGCACAAAAAAATTGGCTGTCATCACGACAGCCAATTTCAAAAACAAACTACTTAAAAACTAATCTACTAAAACAAATCAAAAAAATTCCTTTTCTGTCTGCAAAATTAAGGCGTTTTGAGAAAACAGCCAAATATCAGATTACGAAAAAGGGTGTCGAATTGACATAAATCAAAGAAAAAATGGGCATCGCTAAGCTTTGCCCATTGTTTTGTCAAGCAGAGTTGACAAAAATAAGTCAATAAATCCGTGAAAACGACCTATTTCTTCAGAGGAATCAGCACGCTGAACGTAGAGCCTTCTCCGAGGACAGACTCAACAGTAACGTCGCCGCCGTTCTTGCGGGAGAAATCGGCACAGAGCTGCAGGCCTAAGCCAGAGCCTTCCTCGCCGCCTGTTCCATAGGTGGTCTCACCCTTGTGGAAGATGCTTTCCAGACGCTCAGGAGCAATGCCCACACCGTGGTCTCTCACGCTGACCTTGGCGAAATCGCCCTCGGTGGTCACGGTAATCTCCACGCTACTTCCCTCAGGGCTGAATTTCACAGCATTTGACATAAAGTTCCTCACGACCGTCTTCAGCATATCATTGTCGGCCCTGACAATAACGGAGCCCATACCATGATAATCAAGCTTGATGTGCTTTGTCATAGCAATCATCTCGAAGATATCCACTACGCCGGGGATGATGTCGTTCAAATCGAGATCCTGCGTCACCACACTCAGGCGGCCCGTTTGGCTCTTCGTCCATTTCAGAAGGTTGTCGAGCAGGTCGTGCACATCCTCCGATTCCTTGTTGGCCTTGTCAAGCAATTCCCACAACTCTGGGCCTACGGCCTCCGGCGTAACGGCACTCACCACAAGATTCAGCACCATACGGATGCTGGCCATCGGCGAGCGCAGGTCATGGGCGATGACGCTGTACATCTTGTCGCGGTTGCCGATGGTGGCACGCAGCTCGGCGTTCTGCTTCTCGATAAGACGCTTGGCAGCCACGAGCTCTATCTGGTGCATCACGCGTACAATAAGTTCCTCTTTGTTGAATGGCTTGGTCAGGAAGTCGCTGGCACCCACCTGGAAGCCATGCACCAGGTCGCTGGGATTGTTCAGAGCGGTAAGGAAAATGACAGGAATATTCTGTGTCTCAGGATTCTTCTTCAAAATGGTGGCCGTCTGGAAACCGTCGATGCCAGGCATCATTACGTCCAAGAGGATGAGGTCGGGATGCTCTGCATTTGTCTGCTCAATACAGGCCTCACCGCTATTGGCTGTGCATACCTGGAACTTCTCGTTGCTGAGCAGGATTTTCAGCAGCAAGACATTGCTCACCACATCGTCGACAATCAGAATTTTATAGTCGCTTTTATTGATAGTTGTTTCAAATCCCATAGTTGCGTTTTTCTTACAAGCTGCAAAAATAAGGTATTTATTTGGATTTTCCAAATTATTGTGAAAGAAATTTCCCTATTGCAAGAAAAATGACTAACTTTGCAGCCTCATGGATAAGATTATTCTTGGCATTGACCCTGGTACGAACATTATGGGCTACGGTGTGCTGAAGGTTTCATCTGCCACCACAGCCTCAGGCAGGCGCACCAGTCAGCAGGCCACTATGGTGACAATGGGCATCATCGACCTGCGCAAGTTTGAAGACGGCTATCTCAAGCTGGGACACATCTTTGAGCGCGTTTCAGGTATCATCCAGTCCTACCTGCCCGATGAGATGGCCATCGAGGCTCCGTTCTTCGGCAAGAACGTGCAGTCGATGCTGAAATTAGGCCGTGCACAGGGTGTGGCTATTGCCGCTGCCATCGGACGCAGCGTTCCGATCCATGAGTATGCTCCCATGAAAATCAAGATGGCGCTGACTGGCAACGGCGGTGCCTCGAAGGAACAGGTGGCTGGCATGTTGCAGCGCCTGCTGAAGATTCCCCAGGAAGAGATGGGCCGTTTCATGGATGCCACCGATGCGTTGGCTGCCGCCTACTGCCACTACCTGCAGATGGGACGCCCTGAGACCGATGCCCCGCACTATCGCGGATGGAAGGACTTTGTGAACAAGAATCAGCAAAAACTATGGACGCCACAGAAGCCAGAGGACAAGGAAGGATAATCGTCATCTACGGGCTGAATGCCAGCGGAAAGACGCTGATGGCCGAGCGTATGCGCCGCGAGATGAAGAGCGACAGCGTGCGCTATGTGGCTTTCTGCGACACCTACGGCACAGCCACCGACCGCAGCTACTACCTGCAGCAGCGGTGGAACCAGCATGACATCGACGAGGAGACGCCCACCGTCGCCCAGGCCTTGGAACGCTCATTCCTGCTCTCGGGCAGCGACACACCTGAACGTCGGCAACTACAGCAGCAGCTCTTTAGCCAGATGGGTATGGAGCCACTATTAGATAAGGTGGTCATCGCCCTCTCAAGCGGCGAGCTGCGCAAGATGCAGTTAGTCAAGACGCTCATGGCCAACCCCAAGACACTCATCCTCGACAATCCCTTCATCGGCCTTGACTCCGAGGCACGAGCCATGCTGTCAGAACAATTGCAACAGCTGCGTCAGCAGGGCATGACACTCTATCTGCTGGTTTCAAGACCCAACGAGATACCGGAGTATGCGGATGAAGTGAGAGGTGAGAGGTGTGAGGTGAGAGGTGAGAAGATTGTTGAACTCCGCGACGTCACCATCCGCTACGGCAATCGCACCATCCTCGACCGCCTTTCATGGACCATCTGTCAGGGCGAGCATTGGGCATTGCAGGGACGCAACGGCAGCGGCAAGTCGACGCTGCTATCGCTCATCTGTGCCGACAACCCGCAAAGCTATGCCTGCGACATCACCCTCTTCGGCCACCAGCGAGGCTCCGGCGAAAGCATCTGGGACATCAAGCGACGCATCGGCTATGTCTCGCCCGAGCTGCACCGTTCCTACCAGCGCAACCTGCCCGCATTGAGCATCGTGGCCAGCGGATTGAAAGACACCGTCGGCCTCTATGTCCGAGCCACCGACGAGGAAAAGCAACAATGCATGAAGTGGATGCAACGCTTTGGTATTGAACACTTAGCACAGCGTTCGTTCACACAATTAAGCAGCGGAGAGCAGCGGCTCATTTTGGTGTGCCGAGCCTTCGTGAAGAGTCCCGACCTGCTCATCCTCGATGAGCCGATGCACGGTCTCGACATGCCCCGACAACAGCTGGTGAAGGACATCATCAACGACTACTGCAGCAACCCGCAGAAAACCCTCATCATGGTCACCCACTACGACGAGGAGCTTCCCTCATGCATCAACCGACATCTAACTCTTACTTAAAGATATGCAAGAAATCAACCGCGAAGAACAAATCCTGGTGCGCATCACTGGACAAGACCGCCCGGGACTGACTGCATCCATCATGGGCATCCTGGCTCGCTACGATGCCCAGATACTCGACATCGGCCAGGCCGACATCCACTCTACCCTATCCCTCGGCATCCTCATCCGCATGGACGAGGCCCATAGCGGACAGGTGATGAAGGAGCTGCTGTTCAAAGCCACCGAGCTGGGCGTCAACATCGGCTTCTCGCCCATCAGCGACGATGAGTACGAGGAGTGGGTGGGCCATCAGGGCAAGAACCGCTACATCCTCATGGTGATGGGACGCCAGCTAGAGGCCCGTCAGATTGAGGCTGCTACGCGTGTCATCGCCGATCAGGGCTTCAACATCGACGCCATCCGCCGCATGACAGGCCGCAAGAGCATCAAGAATCCTGCCAAGCACACCCGTGCCTGCATCGAGTTCTCGCTGCGTGGCGAGCCTGCCGACCGTCAGGAGATGCAGCGGCAGTTCCTCAAGCTCTCGGCCGAGATGGAGATAGACTTCTCTTTCCAGAAGGACGACATGTTCCGCCGTATGCGCCGCCTTATCTGCTTCGACATGGACTCCACACTCATTCAGACGGAGTGCATCGACGAGCTTGCCGAGCGTGCCGGCGTAGGTGCCGAGGTGAGAGCCATCACCGAGAGTGCCATGCGTGGCGAGATCGACTTCAAGGAGAGCTTTACACGACGTGTCTCGCTGCTCAAGGGCCTCGACGTCAGCGTCATGCGCGACATTGCCGAGCATCTGCCCATCACCGAGGGCACCGACCGTCTGATGACCATATTAAAGAGATGTGGCTACAAGATTGCCATCCTTTCTGGCGGTTTCACGTTCTTCGGAGAATATCTGCAGCGGCGCTACGGCATCGACTATGTCTACGCCAACGAGCTGGAGGTGGACGAGAACGGCAAGCTGACGGGCCGCTACGTGGGCGACATCGTCGACGGCGCACGCAAGGCCGAGCTGCTGAAGCTCATCGCACAGGTGGAGAAAGTCAACCTGGCACAGACCATCGCCGTGGGCGACGGCGCCAACGACCTGCCCATGATCAGCGAGGCAGGCCTCGGCATCGCCTTCCACGCCAAGCCCCGCGTCGTGGCCAACGCCAAGCAGAGCATCACCACCATCGGTCTTGACGGCGTGCTCTATTTCCTCGGTTTCAAGGACTCTTACTTAGGCGAACAAGGAAAACTATAAATCTCAATTCATTATGGGAATCATCATAGGAATAGACGTGGGAATCTCTACCACAAAGATTGTGGGTCTTCGCGACGGCAAGCCGCAGGGACCTATCCGCATCACCGCCGCCGACCCCATCACCTCGCTCTACGGGGCCTTCGGCAAGTATCTGCACGACAACAACATCGAGCTCGGCGACGTGGAGCACGTCATGCTCACAGGAGTGGGCGCAGCCTACGTGAAAGGCGACGTCTACGGCGTGGCCACCAGCCGCTGCGACGAGTTTATCGCCGATGCCCTTGGAGCACGCTACGAGAGCCACCTCGACCACGCCATCGTTGTATCGATGGGCACCGGCACCTCTTTCGTGATGTGCAATGGCGATGACATTCAGCATATCGGCGGTATCGGCATCGGTGGAGGAACACTTCAAGGTTTGTCACGTATCATGCTCAACACCAGCGACATCAAGCAGGTGTCGGCGCTGGCCATGCAGGGCGACATCAGCCATATCAACCTGCTCATCGGCGACATCTCGGCACAGCCGCTGCCCGGCCTGCCTATGGAGGCCACGGCCAGCATCTTCGCACGTGCCAAGAACGATGCGGCGAAGGAAGACATCGCCATCGGCATCATCTCGATGGTGTTGCAGTCGATAGGCTCTGCCGCCGTGCTGGCTGCCCAGGGTACAGGTTGCCGCGACATGGTGCTCATCGGCAATCTCTCGCTGCTGCCTCAATGCAAGGAAATCTTCCCGCCGCTGGAAAAACTCTACAAGGTTCGTTTCCACACCCCCAAATACTCGGAATACTGCACGGCCATCGGTGCCGCCCTGGCCTTCAGTCAGCCCAATAATTACTAATTCGTTCAGATTCAGCAATTTAATATTTTCCAAAGTTAACGAATACACTCGTTAATAGTGTAATCGTTAACTTTCTGGCTACTTCACTTCATTACGCGTCAAAAAAGTGCCACTTTATTTTGCTGCGGAGCCTCCAAAATTTCCTGCGGAGCCTCTTTTTTTCGCTCAGGAGCCTCCGCATTTCGATAGGGCTTGGTGACGGTGGTGATGGTGAAGCGAGTGACGTTAAGGCCCAATTTCGAGGGCTTATTCATAGGCATTGTACGATTTTTGTACCACATGTTTGGTAAATTCGCTAAAAAAAATTATCTTTGCAGCATCTAACAGAATTATTAACCCGAAGAATAGCAAGAAGATATCAACTAGGAGCCATATGAAAAAGAAATTCCTGATAGCCGCAGTGGCCTTGATGGCTGCCATGAGCGCACAGGCGCAGAAGATTCAGATAGTAGATAACGATGGCAATGCCATTCCGTTGGTAAGCGTGCTGACCGAAGATGGTGTCCTCATCGGCACCACTGGCTTGGACGGCGTGCTGGCCGATGTAAAGGGAGCCGCGAAGGTGGCCGTGACCCACGTGGCCTACAAGCCGCAGCTGGTCACCGTGGCCGAACTCCCCTCCCATGAAGGGGAGGGGCAGGGGTGGGGTCCCGTACGCCGCATCACGATGGAGGACATCGACTACGGAATCGACGAGGTGGTGGTCAAGCCCAAGCGCTATCTCTATGTGGAATTCTATTTCCGCGCCTTCAGCTATATCGAAGATTCGCTGCGCGTCTATACGGCCGGCATCCTGCCCGTGTCGTATGATATCCAGAACAATTACAAGAGTAAAGTCCGTGGGGCATGGGCATTCGGTGGTGCAGCCAACAAAGCTTTGACCTGGAACACTCAGGATTTACATTATGAGGCAGAACAGGGCGTAAAGTTGGCAGCCTCGCCTATAGAGACAGGCCTTCGTAAAGACAAGAGATACGAGGAAAAATATAAGACAAGCGTAGAGCCCGACGGCGAGAACCGCTGGATTGTGAGAAACCCAGAGGGAGTGATGGGACAAATCCTTCACGACGACGGCCTGTCCATCACTACGCTTGACGGCGGACAGATGCAGATTTATGCCGGTAAGGTAAGCGGCAATAAGAACGATGTGAAAATGGCAGAGCGCAGGGAGAAGCTAAACTACACCTATCAATACACGGAGGTCTTCAAACTCGACGAAGACGGAGCCGTGCAACGTGATGGTTTCGTGATGGAACAGGATTATTGGGTGCACGACTCAGGCAAGGGTAAGAAAACAACGATTACCTATCTCTATGCCGCCGACAAGGGCTATATGGACGAGGCTGATGTGAAGGTCCGCGGCAAGGAGATCAGCAAGCCCTACTATGGCGATATGACCCTCGACGAGCTGGCAGAATACGAGCGCGCCCACAACATTCCCGCCCTCGCACCCGAGCAGCAGAAAGCCATCCAGGCACTGACAATGCAAACAGGAAAAAAGAAATAAAAATATCGGTGTAAACAATGAACAAAACAAAAGCTAAAATGACATTAATGGCACGGGCTTTAGCGCTCATGCTTCTAGTGCTATTGCCGATGACGGGAGGGGCGCAAAGGGTATTGACGCTCGACAGTTGCAGGGCGATGGCGCTGAGAAACAACAAGCAGATAGGCGTGGCGAGGGTGAAGCAGGAGGTGAACGCCAACCTGCGGAAGTCGGCGCGCACGCAGTATCTGCCGAGGGTCAATGCTTTGGGTGGCTATCTGTGGATGAACAAGGAGATATCCATCCTGAACGACGACCAGAAATCGACGCTGAACAACATGGGCACAAATCTGGCGACGGGGCTGCAGAATGCCTTGTCGCCGCTGACATCGGCCCTGCCCGCCACCACCCAGGCGAAGATGGCGCAGGACATGGCCCAGCTGGCCGGTACGATCAATCAGATTGGAGCGGGTGTCGTGGATGCTTTCCGCACCGACACTCGGCACACGGTGGCAGGATCGGTCGTGGTTACACAGCCTGTGTACATGGGTGGGGCCATCGTGGCTGCCAACAAGATAGCGGATATCAATGAAGAGATGGCCGAGAACTCGTTGGAGATGAAACGCCAGCACACCTTATATAATATCGACCTGGCCTATTGGCAGGTGGTGTCGTTGCGATACAAGGAGAAACTGGCCGAGAGCTATGTGGAGCTGGTGCGAAAGCTAAAGGGCGACGTGCAGAGAATGATTGACCTGGGCCTGGCTACCAAGGGCGATGGCCTGACCGTCAGCGTCAGGGTGAACGAGGCCGAGATGGCGCTGATGCAGGTCAGCGACGGCCTGGCATTGGCGAAGATGCTGCTTTGCCAACTCTGCGGATTGCCCGAGGACGAGGAGATAGAAGTGAGCCTCACCCCCGACCCCTCTCCGAATGGCGAGGGGAGTGAATACTCTATAGGCGGAGATTTCGAGGCCCGCCCTGAATTGAAGATGCTGCAAAACACGGTTGACATCACCAAGCAGACAACGAATGTGCTGAAGGCCACCAACCTACCACAGGTGGTACTGACGGGCGGCTATATTGTGAGCAACCCCAACAACTTCAACGGCTTTGAGAAGAAATATGCCGGCGTCTGGAATTTGGGAGTGATGGTACGTGTGCCTATCTGGAACTGGGGCGACGTGAAATACAAGATACGTGCTTCGAAGGGTGCCACAGCTATGGCCAACCTGGAGTTGGACGATGCACGCGAGCTGATCAGCCTGCAAGTGCGGCAAAGCAACTTCAAGGTGAAGGAGGCGCAGAAGAAACTCGTGATGGCACAGTCGAACGTTGCCAACGCCGATGAGAACCTGCGCATGGCGAACCTTGCCTTCAAGGAAGGCACAGCCTCCTACACCGTAGTCATGGAGGCGCAGACAGCTTGGCAGTTGGCTCAGTCGCAGATGATTGATGCCCAGATTGGTGTCAGGCTCTCGCAGGTGGAATTGCAGAAGGCGCTCGGTACATTGCAATAAATCGTGATAACGAAATAACGTAATAACGTAATAAGAATTTTTAAAATGGATAAAGCAAAACAACAGCATAACAATATCCTGCTGGCTGTGGCAGGTTTCGCAATAGTAGTAGGCATCGTGGCGTTCATCGGTTTCCTGGCCTTGGGCCGTGACCCGGAGGTGATTCAGGGCGAGATGGAAGTTGAGGAATACCGTGTGTCGGGCAAGGTGCCCGGCCGTATCCAGGAACTGCGTGTAAAGGAGGGCGACCATGTGAAGGCAGGCGATACGCTGGCCATCATCGAGTCGCCCGAGGTGGAGGCAAAGATGGTGCAGGCACGGAGTGCTGCCGACGCTGCCCAGGCCTTGGAGCAGATGGCACAGAACGGTGCCCGCCGCGAGACGGTGCAGGCTGCCGCCCAGCTCTTAGAGCAGGCAAAGGCCGGACTGGAGATTGCCGAGAAATCGTACAACCGTGTAAAAGTGCTCTTCGAGGAGGAGGTCATCTCGGCTCAGAAGTTCGACGAGGCCGAGGCCTTGTATAAGTCGGCTCAGGCTCAGGTGAAGATGGCGCAGAGCCAGTATGAAATGGCCGTGAACGGTGCCCGCCAGGAGGAACGCCGTGCCGCAGCAGCCACCGCAGGACAGGCCCGTGGTGCCGTACAGGAGGTGGAGGGCTATGTGCGTGAGACGGTGCAGATAGCCCAGATGGACGGCGAAGTGACCGATGTCTATCCGAAGGTGGGCGAGCTCGTGGGTACGGGTACTCCCATCATGTCGATAGCCGTGATGGACGACCAGTGGGCCACGTTCAACATCCGTGAGGACTTGCTGAAGGACATCCGGGTGGGTCAGGAGATTACCGTCCGCATCCCCGCACTCGACAAGGAGACGAAGATGAAGGTCACGTCGATGAAGGACAAGGGCTCGTTTGCCGTGTGGAAGGCCACGAAGGCCAGCGGCCAGTACGATCAGAAGACATTTGAGGTGAAGGCCCGTCCGGCAGAGACAATCGATGGCGTAAGGCCCGGTATGTCTGTGATACTGGAGAAGTGATATGAAGTATATTTCTCAAATCCTCAACATCGCGTTGCGTGAGCTCGGCATCATTGTCCGTAAGAATCAGATCTACGGCTTTTGCATGATCGTGTTCCCGCTGGTGCTGGTGCTGTTCTTCACCACGATGCTCGACGAGGGCATCCCGAAGGACTTGCCCATCGGCGTGGTAGATCAGGACAATAGTGCTACGTCGCGCAGCCTCATTCGCAATCTCGATGCCATGCAGACATCTCGCGTGGCCTATCGCTTTGCCAATGTCACCGAGGCTCGCAGCGCCATGCAGGAAGGCAAGGTCAATGCCTACCTCTATATCCCCGAGGGCACGGCAGCGAAGCTGATGGCGGGACGGCAGCCGAAGATCTCGTACTACTACACGATGACCTGCCTGACGGCCGGTTCGCTGGCGATGAAGGACATGAAGACCATCGGCCTGCTCGGATCGATGGCAATGGGAAAGGCCGTGCTCTCGGCCAAGGGGGCGTCTGATCAGCAGATCAAGGCCTCGCTACAGCCCGTGACCGTCAATGCCCACATGATAGCCAACCCCGAGGGCAGCTACAACTATGCACTGACCACGGTCTTCGTGCCGGGCATCCTGATGCTCTTCATGGCGCTGTTGTCGGCCTACACGCTGGGCATGGAGATGAAGTTCGACACAGGCAAGGAATGGCTCGCCCGTGCCGACGGCAACATCGTCGTGGCCATCCTGGGCAAATATCTCGTCCATGCGCTGGTGTTCCTGCTCATCATGTTCATCTATCAGTATTATATTTTCGACGTGCTGCACTTTCCGAAGCTTTGTAGCGTGTGGAGCATTGTGCGGCTCAGTCTGCTGCAGGTGTTTGCTTCGCTCGGCTTCGGCATCTTTGCCTTTGGCCTGATGCCCTCGCTGCGCATGTCGATGAGTATCAGCTCGCTATGGTTTGTGCTCAGCATATCGATGTGCGGCTCGGCGTTTCCCGTGGCCGGCATGGATGCACCGCTGCAGGCCATGTCGTGGCTCTTCCCTCTGCGCCACTACTGGATGATCTATCAGGCGACGGTGCTCAACGGCTTCCCCGTCATCGATGTCTGGTTCCACCTCGTGGCACTTGTAGCCTTCACGCTGCTGCCCTGGTTTGTACTCCGTAAAGTAAAAAACGCAATGCTGAACTATGTCTACATTCCTTAATAGATTACGCGAGCACTTTACCGATGTGTTCTACATCTGGCGGCATGAAATGGTGAAGGTGTTCAAGGACGAGGGCGTGCTGATGTTCCTCCTCGTCGTGCCGTTGGGCTACCCGCTACTCTACTCGTGGATATACAACAATGAGACGCTGCACGAGACACCCGTGGTGGTGGTCGACCAGTCACATTCAGCACTCTCGCGCCAGTTCATCAACGACTGCGACGCCACGTCCGACGTCTGGGTGAAATATTACGCCCAAGACCTCGACGAGGCACGCTCGCTCGTCAGCCGACAGCTGGTCAAGGGTGTCTACCTCATCCCGTCTGACTTCGCCGAGCGCATTAACCGCGGTGAACAGGCCACCGTCAGCGTCTATTGCGATATGTCGCTCATGCTCGCCTACAAAGCCGTCTATCAAACCGCCATGGTCGAGGCCACACGTCTCGGCATAGGTGTCAACATCAAGAAGGCGCGTAACTTCACCAAGCGTGAGGATGCCATTACTGCCCAGCCACTAGCCGTCGATGGCGTGGCGATGTACAATCCTTCGGGTGGCTATGGCTCCTGTGTGCTGCCCGCCGTGCTCATGCTCATCTTGCAGCAGGCCCTCGCCCTTGGCATCGGCATGGCTGCCGGTACGTCACGCGAGCGGCACCGCAACGGCCAGCTCATTCCTGACGACGATCCGCACTACCGCGGGGCCTATCGCATCGTTTGGGGCAAGGCCCTCTGCTACGGCATGATTGGCGCTGTCGCTGCCGCCTACCTATCGATGGCCGTCCCCGCGATGTTCTCCTTCCCGCAACAGGCCAACGGCTGGACGCTGCTGTGGATGCTGCTGCCCTACACCTTGGCAAGCATCTTCTTTGGCATGACCGTTTCGTGTATAGTGCGCTATCGCGAGAACGTGATGCTGCTGATGGTATTCGTCTCCGTGCCGTTGCTCTTCCTGACGGGTGTGTCTTGGCCGCAGTCCAGCATTCCTGGTGCCTGGCAAGGTGTATCTTGGCTTTTCCCCAGCACCTTCGGCGTGCGTGCCTTTATCCGTGTCAACTCCATGGGTGCCAGCGTCAGCCAGATTCTCCCTGAGATACGTATCCTCTGGATCCAGGCCGCCGCCTATCTCGGCATGGCCTGCCTTGTCTACCGCCACCAATTCCGGCTGGCAAGGAAATATGAAAATGCATAATTTCAATCGTATATGAAAAAGATTCTATTGATGGCCGCAGTCGCCTTGATGACTGCAGTGAACGTTCATGCACAGCGCATACAAGTGGTTGACAACGACGGCAATGGCATCCCGCTCGTCAGCGTATTGACCGAGGACGGCACCTACATCGGCACTACCGGCCTCGACGGCGTGCTCGCCGACGTGAAGGGAGCCGCCAAGGTGGCCGTGACCCACGTGGCCTACAAGCCGCAGCTCATCACCATTGCCTCGCTACAAGGGGGTCTCATCACAATGGAAGATATTGGCTATGACCTCGAAGAAATCGTGGTGAAGCCCAAGCCTCTCATTTATGTCGAGGTACTCTACCGCGTCTATGTCTATCGCAACGACTCGCTCTGCTACTTCCTAAGCGGCATCATGCCCAACGCCTACAACATCCAGAAAAAGAAGATGGAGCACGGCAGCTATTACCAGGCTCACGCCGAACATTGCAATAAGATGGGAGCCGCCTCCACATGGTTCGTCAGGGCAGAACAATTTCATGCTGGCATAGCGGGCACCAATGATTTACAGGGCATGGAGAAGAGCATGAAAAACAAGTTTTTCGTGACGGCTACTGTCGACGACTCCACCCATACCACTTACAGCAATCCGGAGGGCGTCATAGGCCAGTTTACACGCGCTGGCGGTCAGTGGCGCATGACCCTTGATGCCGGGAAGATGCAAATGTATGCCAACAAAGCCAAGGGAGAGACGAAGATGCTGAAGAAACGCGAGGAAAAGGGCTACGAGTATCAGTTCACAACGATTTTTGACGACGATACGGATCCGGGCCATGCTGTAGAAAACTACATGATGGACTTGAATCACTGGGAGTATAACGACAAGAAGAGCCATGTGAAGTTCTTTATTGAGAGCTACGCCACCGACCACTATTATATGGACGAGCAGGAGTGGAAGGACAAGAAGAAGTCGATGAAGGAAGACTACAGCCCCCAGATGACGCTCGACCAGCTGGATTCCTACGCCAACTCGCACAACATCCCCGCCCTGTCGCCTTCCGTACGTGAGGCCATCGGGAAGCTTAGGCAATGGTAAACAAAACAATGAGAAAGATTTTTCTGATAGCCACGATCGTTGCGATGACCTCAGCGAGTGCTCAGACTCGCGACCAGATGATCAGGTCGCGAGTGGACAGCGTACTGACGGAGCGCTATTACCACACGCCCTACGACACGAACTATGTAGTGCGTCCGGAGGGTAAGTTGACGCTGAAGGTGAGGATGAACCAGACAGGCAACTCGTTCCATGCAAAAGGAACGGTGGACGACACCTATTGCAAGGCCGACCTCAGCACCAGCCATAAGACGACGTTTTCCATAGCCGGAATCTACCGTGGGATAGGCATCGGAATGGCCATCAACCCCTACAAATGGAGTGGCATCTATAAGGACTATGAATTCAACCTCAACTACTACAGCAGCAAGTTGAGCCTCGATTTCAGCTATCAGAGGTCGGAGTCGCTGGCAGGCGACATTGAGCGCGGCGATAATGACAGTCGCTTAGAGTCAGGCGATGTCACGCTGAAGGTCATCAATCTGGCGGGTTACTACACCTTCACCCATCGCCGTTTCTCCTTCCCTGCCGCTTTCACCCAAAGCTACATACAGCGCCGCTCGGCAGGCTCATGGCTGGCTGGCATCAGCTATCAAGGCGGTAGCATCGAGACCACTGACCAACTGAAAGAAAGGAATCCCGATGCCCCCGACACACGCATCTACATCGGCCACTTTGGCATCGGCGGCGGCTACGGCTACAACTGGGTGATTGGCAAACGGTGGCTGCTCCACTTCTCCATGCTCCCCACCTTCGTGGTCTACAACCGCAATAACTTCACTGTGAACGGCGAGCGTAAGCGGGCTCAGCACATGCGCTTCAATATGATTTTCAACGAGCGAGTAGCCATCGTCCGCAACTTCTCGCCCCGCTACTTCGCTGGTGCCACCCTCGTCATGAACAACTCCGTCTTCGACGATGATGTCATAGTAGTCAACCAGAACAAATGGCGCGCCCGTGCCTTCCTCGGCATGAGACTATAATAACACATGATTCCGACAGGAAGATAATACGCTCAACCGTGGAATGTCGTCCAAAGGACACTACATGATTTCCACGATGATTTTCTGCAGGTCCTTGTCGGCGCTACTGGCACCCACCATCAGCTCGTACTGACCAGGCAGGACACGCATAGTATTGGTAGCTGCATCCCATGTCTCGAAACGCTCCCGAGGGAGGCTGATGCTGACGGCGCGGCTCTGGCCGGGCTTCAACGTGACACGCTGATAGGCACGCAAAGCCTTCAGCGGACCATCGGTATCGTCAAGACGACGCAGATAGACCTGCACGGTCTCGGTGCCCTCGCGGCGACCGGTATTCTTCACATTGCAGGTCACGACGGATGAACCGTTGTGCTCGCTATAAACAGGGCTGCTAATAATAAAAGATGTGTAGCTGAGTCCATGACCGAAGGGGAAGAGGGGCTCGCCCTGGAAATAGCGGTAGGTGCGGTTGCGCATACGGTAGTCGAGGAAGTCGGGCAGCTGGCTGTCGTCCTTATAGAAGGTGACGGGCAACTTACCACTCGGATTGACACGGCCAGCCAAGACTTCGGCCAAGGCCTGTCCGCCCTGCTCACCGCCATACCACGCCTGCAGGATGGCATTGCAGCTCTCCGTCTCGGGCGTGAGTGCAACGGCGCCTCCTGAGCAGTTGACGAAGATGACTTTCTTGCCGGCATCGTGCAGCATTCGCAGCATGTCGCGCTGCACTTGCGGCAACTCGATGCTGGTGCGGTCGCCACCTTTGAAGCCAGGGTCGCTCACCTTCATCTGCTCACCCTCGACACGGGGCGAGATGCCGCCTACGAAGACGACAGTCGTGGCCATGCCTATCTCGTCCAACAGCTGCTCACGGGTGGGCGTATAGTTATGGCGTATGTCGAACTGCATGATGGCCATGCCAGTCTCCTGCACGTACTCCATGACGATGTTGTATTGCTTTCCTGCCTGCACCTTGAAGTCGTGAGCGGCCTCGTAGATACGATCGCGTGAACGCCAGTTGTTGATCACAGTATCACCATTGAGGATGACCCGCACCCTGTCGTCAGCACCGACGAAGAGCTGTAGCTGCTCGTCATTAGTGGCAGTAAAAGTACCTTCGTAGCGGGCAGAGAAATGCTCGAGGTCGACGCCTGGAGCGAAGACAGTGGCACCGCCATTGCTCAGTTTGACGGGCTCGGCATAGACGGCTGTTGCGGCAGGCTGCCCCTCCATCTTCTCATTATTCCAATAGGTGGCCTTCAAGCCCTTCTTGCCCTCGGGAGTGGCGATGCTGGCGTAGCGGCTCTCGTTCACCTCGCTGCGAGTCAGGCCACAACCCGGCACATACTTCACGTTGCGTCCCAAGATATTGCGAAGGCCCTGCAGCACGGTGACGGTGGCTGTGGGATAGCCCGTATAGTTGCCCCATTGCATCACGGAGTCGTTGGCATTGGGACCCATGACAACGAGTTGCGAGGAGCGAGAGGTGAGAGGTAAGACACCGTCGTTCTTCAGCAGGACGATACCTTCACGGGCCATCTGAAGGGCCAGCTGCTTGTGCTCCTTGGATGCGACAACGCTCTCGGGAATCTTCGTCCAGGGTACCATATCGTCGGGGTCGAAATCGCCAAGTTTGAAGCGAGCGATGAGCAGTCGTCGAAGGCTGGTGTTGATTTCTTCCTCACTAAGCCAGCCATCGCTGACTGCCTTCGGAAGGAAGCGATAGAGGCTGCCGCACTCCACATCGGTGCCAGCCCTCACACCGATGGCCACGGCCTGCTCACGCAGCTCCACCACATTGTGATAGTCGGGAAGGAAGTCGTTGATGGCGCCGCAGTCGCTGGTGATGAGGCCCTTGAAGCCCCATTCATCGCGCAGAATCTGTTGCTCGTAGCGTGACTGGGCACAGCAGGGTTCGCCGTCGATTCGCTGGTAGGCACACATCACCTCCTCGACATGAGCATCCTGCACCAAGGCCTTGAAGGCGGGCATGTAGGTCTCCCAGAGATCACGCTCAGGCAAGTCCTCGATGTTGAAGGTGTGGCGATTCCACTCTGGGCCGCTATGCACAGCATAATGCTTGGCGCAGGCCAATAGCTTACGGTATTTTGCATCGTCGGGACCTTGCAGTCCGCGTACCACGGCGGTGCCCATCTGAGCAGTGAGGAAGGGGTCTTCGCCATAGGTTTCCTGACCGCGTCCCCAGCGAGGATCACGGTAGATATTGATATTGGGTGTCCAGAACGACAGGCTCTGGTAGCGCTTGATGACACCAGAGCGCTTGGCCTGCTGCGCCTTTACACGGGCTTCGTCGCTGACGGCATCGAAGACGCGCTGCACCAAGGCTTCGTCCCATGAGGCAGCCATCGCCATCGTGATGGGAAAAACGGTGGCGAAACCATTGCGCCCTACCCCATGCAAAGCCTCGCTCCACCACTCAAACTGCGGGATGCCCAAGCGGTCGATGGCTGGCGAGGCATTCATCATCAGCTTGGCCTTCTCCTCAAGGGTCAGGCGTTGCAGCAGGTCGTCGGCACGCTGTTCAGCACTCAGCGACGTGTCTTGATAGGGCTGCTGTGCGAAAAGCGTTGCGCTACCCATTAACCAATAGCCAATAACCAATAATCGTCTCATAGCTTTTGTGTTTTTAAGAATTGGTATTTCGTATTGTTATTCTGGCTTCACAACGAACTTGCGGCCTTCACAGACATAGACACCAGCGGGCAGGCCCTTGGTGGTGGTGGCATTGCGGCGGACCAGTCGACCGCGAATATCATAGATGTTGCGCGGCTTAAAGTCGGTGACGATGTCAGAAATGGCAGTATTGATACCCTTTACGAAGAGTAGTCCTTCGCTGATGCGGCTGGTGTCCCACTCCACATCACCCTCGAATTCAAACGTCGGCGTACCGCTGAAGGAAGCAGCAGAGAAGACACGGATGCTATCGCCCACCTGCAGCGTATGGTCGGTAGCGGTGACACGGATGGTGCCATTGATGGTAAGTTTCTTCTCGAAGTAGAAACTGGTGCATCCATCGCTGACGTTGGTAGCGCAGCGCGAGGCATTGACCAGCATGGTGCCTTTGATGAGGACAGCCGAGTTTTTCAGCACCTTCGTCTTGCTAGCGCTGGAGAAGACGGCATTGGCATCAACTGTCAGGTTTCCAGTACCCAACAGGCCACTGACACCCATACAAAGCTCACCCTCCTTGACGGTGGTCGTGCCGGTATTGTCGCTGGCACCATTCCAAATAACCTTTCCTGCGCCCACCTTTTGGAAATGAGCATCGGAGGTGACACGGACACCTGTCGTCCAGTCGTCGTCATTGCCCACCTGCCAGGTATTGGCACCCACGCTGCCACTATTGCTGAAGGTGCAGCTGCCACCCAGTTTGCCGGCACCTGTGACCTTGCCAATACGGAAGGTCTTACCGCTGTTCTGTACCTCCACGTCGGAGGCAATGTTCATCGTGCCCTTTGGCATACCTGTGGAGGTGTTCAGCGTGAATCGCTTGACATCACCATCCTGGCTCGACATAGGCTTGAGCGTGCCCTCAAAGTCGCTGAAGTTGCATTGCACCGGTGTACGAGTGGCGTACCAGCCGTTGCCTTTCTCTGTTGTACAATAGGCATTAAGCGTGCCCTCGCCCGTCACCTTGTTGGTATATGTCGAGCGGTTGGCCATATACCAGTTGCCCGTCTTACCCTGCGGCACATGGATAGCATAGCTGGAGCTGGTATTCTCGTTGAGCGTTCCGCCTTGGAATTCCACCGTCTTTGCAGGTGTGTTGGCATTGATGCACTGCACGGTGCCGGCCACTATGACGAGACGGTTGAGGGAGGTGTTGGCTATGTTCAGCTTCATCCACCCTGCACCCTTCTTTGTGAGGACGGTGCCGGCCATCGCCTTGTCAACGATAAAGTCCTGTGAGTTGTTAATGATGCCACCTTCATCACCTTCAAAATAGATATTCGTGCCATTGGTGACAGCAGCCGTAGTACGCAGCTCGGCACCGTTCTCCATGATGAATTTCTTTCCCGTGGTGACGCCCCCAAGGTTACCCTTCGGCTGGTTGGCATTGGCCAATGAGCTGACGCTGACAACGCCGCCCGACAAGCGATTGCCGCCTGTATAGGTATTATCGGTCTTGATGGTCAACATGCCATTGCCCTGCTTCACTAGCGTGGTATTGCCTACGAGGCTACCAGTGCCGCTGAATGTGTAGGACTTCGTCTCGTTGGTCACGAAGACTGTATCGGCCTCCAGTTCACCATTCAGCGTAACCGTGAATTTTTTGGCAGTATCGTCGAAGCGCACGTTGTCGCCGCTGACGAAGATATCGCTCTCGCCCTCACTATTGGCGAAGTTTTCCGACTCGGCCATGTTCCAGATGGCTGACGTGGCACCTGTCCAAACGACACTGCCAGCATCACGGGTACCGGAAATGACGAGGAAGAGCTTTCCGTCAGTCAGCTGCAAGCTGCTCTTCATCTTCGTGCCCAACCCCTCGATGCGGATATTATCCAGATTGCCCTTCAGGGTCTCTGCTGTGCCAATGAGATATTCTCCAGGCATCAGATCGCTGTTGCCGAGGATATTAAACTCGAAGACTGGCTGCAGATACTTCGGCCCGTACTGCCAGTTCTTCGTCTCTACGCTGATATACTTCGTGTTCACCTGATCGACCTGCTCATCGATGTCGAAGACGACACGCGAGCCGAAGCCCAGCACCAGCGAGTCAGTAGTGACCGTGCCAACCTGGTTCTCGCCACCAGGCAACAGCTTGGCATCGTAGTCCATGTGGATGCTGCGGAAAGTACCACCGTCGCTAATGAGCGTTGCAAAGCGGTTAAGCCACAGCCTGGAGTTCAGGAGTGAGCCGTCGAAGACAAGCTTTCCTGCCCAGATATCGGTCTCTCCAGTATAGGTATTGTCGGTCTTCGGCAGGACGAGCGTACCATCACCTTGTTTAACCAGACGCATATCGCCTGTAAAAGCAGCGCCAGAGACATTGCATGTGTAGTAAGTGTATTTGATGGCGGGATTGCCCGAAGTGTTGGTGCTGTTAGTGCCCTGCACCCACGATGGCACATTGAACGTTACCACCCACGGCTTGGCGCCTTCGGCCACGTTGATATGTGTGTTATTGGTCTCGCAAACAATAACATGCTGGTCGTTGTGCTCAGTGCCGATAGTGCCATTGTTGGCTACCTCTATGCGATTGGTCATGGTGAGTGGCGGCGGAGCAATGGTGATGTTCTCCAGCTCACCGAGGAAATAGCTGGTGTGAGGCGGCTGATTATAGCCCATGCTCTCCCACACCATTCCCTGACGATACTGGTGGTCGTGCCACAGCGAATAGTTGCGCCACTTCGTGGACTTATCAGTAGTGTACACACGTACATATTTATTATCGGAGGTGCGGACGATGATTTCCTCACGCCAGTCGCCCAGCACATCGCCGGCAGCCGATGGCGTGTTCTTCGTCCAGTTGCAGTTGGCAGTGCCATCGGCAGTGAAGACGATGCTGCCGTCAGCCTTGAACACTCGGGCAGCGCCTTCACGCGAGCTGGCTCCATCGAGTCCTTCCTCCAGCAAGTCGCCATCCCAGTAGATGCGCCAGTTGTTGGTGAAGCCCGTGGGACCGCCGCTGATGACCTTGTCAGAGACACACGAGATGGTACCCGACTGTGCACTATGACCTATGGCGCCTGGATAGGTGTTGGAGAAATTGCCACAGAGAGCACGTCCGTCATCGCCCGTCGACTGTAAACGATAGTATATTTTTCCTGTAGTAGCATCGCGGTAGTTCATGGCCGGTGAGTTCTCGTTACAGGCAAAAATCTCCTGACCATGACGGTAGGGGTCGAAGTCAGAGCAATGTTGTGCATCGCCATGACCCAATCCTGTGGTATGCAGTCCCTTACCGTTGTCATCGATAACCATTGAGCCAAAGACAATCTCGTCACGGCCGTCCCAGTCCACATCGGCAATACCATAATTATGATAGCCCTGACCATGATAAGGCCACGACTCGCCTTTCCATTCCCAGTAAAGCGTCAGCAGGTGCGTCTCGGGATTAACGGTGAAGGCTTTCATGTGGTGCTTGGTGTAGCAGCCTCTGCCAAGGAAGATGAAAGGATGGCGTCCATCAAGGAAGGGAGCACCGAAATAGTGCTTCGTTGAACGGTGTCCATAGCCGTCGCCCCAATCATCTGCCGTGCCACGAGGCAACGGATAGGTCATCCACAGCTGGCCATTATTGCCGATGGGATATGGCTTGCCTGTCGCACCATCTAAATAGAGCAGGTATTCAGCGCCTGTGTTGGTGTAGGTCATATTGGCCGTCTGCAGCACGGTGTTACGGGTGTTCACGTTCATATTGCCGATGTTGGTGGTGGTACCATCCGCATGATAGATGATCATGTTATCGGCACCACGCAATAGGATTTCGGCCTTGCCGTCGCCATCCCAGTCATAGCCCACGGCGTCGTACTGCTCATCAGGGCCGCTCACCATGTTGGGGCCCAAATCTATGTACCACAATCTGTCACCCTTGATGTTGTAACACTCAAGCAAGTTATAGGCAATGGCATCCACCGAACTACCATCCACATAGTTGCGCTTCACGATGAACTCCGAGACTCCATCGCCATCGACGTCGGCCAGCGCAATGTCGTTGATGCTATAGTCGTTGGTGATATTGCTACCGCTACGGCTCATCACGCTTTTCACGGCAAACTGAATGTACTGCTGATTGAGGCGTGTCACTTCGGCGCATTTCTCCTGCTCCTGGCCTCGCATAACGGCAGCCACCTGATATTTCGAGCCAGCCTTGCCGCCAGTGTCAGTGTAATTAGAGACGCTGAGCGGCCCGGCTATCTTCACGCCGTCGCGGTAGAGGTTATACTGTGTGTCGTAGTATTCCTCACCGAAAATGCGCCAGCTGACGAAAGCACCCGAACCAGACGGTACAGCTACAAGGCCACGGTCGAGTATGTCGGTTTGTCTTTGTGCCATCAGGCTAGTCCATCCGGCTACCATTGTCAATAAAAGAATTGTAAGTCTTTTCATGTTACAGATAGTTATCATTGATTCGTTTGTTGCCAGTACAGTTTTTGCCGCAAGAATCCTTTCTCGCTCGCTTGCGTGCAAAGGTACGACTTTTTTCTTATACAATTCTTTTCTATGGATAGAAAAAGTGAGAGATTAGCAAAAGTCCGTGCATTTTTCTCATTATTTAAAGATGCGCACGCGAGAAAGGGTAGATACAAAATGTTAGCGTATTTCAAGATTTGCTTTCTTTTTGCAAAATAATTACACAAAAAGTTTGGCGTTACGCTATTTATTTGTACCTTTGCGCCGCCATTCAAGAAAATACAAGGTAAAAAGATATGAGTAAGCTTATCTATCCCATCAACTACAAGCGCCTGCTTGACATGCGCCAGACCGAACAGGGCATCAAGCTCATCAAGGAGTTTTTTCAGCAAAACCTCAGCACCGAGCTACGCCTGCGTCGTGTCACGGCACCGCTTTTCGTATTAAAAGGCTTAGGTATCAACGACGACCTGAACGGTGTGGAGCGTCCCGTCAGCTTTCCCATCAAGGACCTGGGCGATGCCCGTGCCGAGGTGGTGCACTCGCTGGCAAAATGGAAGCGACTCACTCTGGCTGAATATGAAATAGAGCGTGGCTACGGCGTCTACACCGACATGAACGCCATTCGTGCCGACGAGGAGCTTGACAACCTACATTCGCTCTATGTGGACCAATGGGACTGGGAGGCCGTCATTGCCCGCGAAGACCGCACGCTCTCTTTCCTTCGAAACGTGGTGGAGCGCATCTACTCAGCCATTTGCCGCACCGAATATCTCACCTGTGAGACCTATCCGCAGCTGAAGCCCTTCCTGCCTGAGAAGATACATTTCATCCACGCTGAAGAGCTGCTTCGCATGTATCCCGACAAGACACCGAAAGAGCGAGAGGATGCTATCTGCGAGGCCTACGGCGCCGTCTTTATTATTGGCATCGGCGGCAAGCTCAGCAATGGCGAGAAGCACGACGGCCGTGCTCCCGACTACGACGACTGGAGCACTGTGGCAGAGAACGGACAGAAGGGCCTCAATGGCGACATTCTTATCTGGTATCCCGTACTGGGCCATTCCATCGAGCTCTCTTCGATGGGCATCCGTGTTGACAAGGAGAGTCTGCTGCGCCAATTGAAGATTGAGGGACAGGAAGAGCGCGAACAACTGTTCTTCCACCAGCAGCTGCTGAATGACCGTCTGCCGCTGAGTATCGGAGGCGGTATAGGTCAGAGCCGTCTCTGCATGGTATTGCTGCATAAGGCCCATGTTGGCGAGATTCAGGCCAGCATCTGGCCCGATGACATGCGCGAGGAGTGCCGCCAATTGGGTATGCCGCTCATCTGACAAGAAAAAAAATAGGCAAGGATTGTTGGCGTTTTCATTTTTTTTCGTATCTTTGCAGGCGAAAGTGTGCGATAGTAACTAAAAACGCCATACAACGGGATGAAAAAGGAAATCCAAATCCGCAACCAAGTCGACGATTTGCAACATGTGGCAACATTTGTTGAGGAAATCGCCGACGAGTTGCAGTTGTCTCCTGAGTTGACGATGAACTTCAACCTCGTTCTTGAGGAAATGGTGTCCAACGTCATTTTCTATGCCTATCCCAAAGAGAATGACCAGCCCATCATTCTCACTGCCACATCCGACGACGAGTCTATCTCCTTCATCATCACCGACGAAGGACGCGCCTTCGACCCAACTGCTCGCGAAGACGCCGACATGAGCGTCAATCCAGCCGACCGACAGCTGGGCGGCATGGGTATTTTCATCACACGCCAGATTATGGACGACGTTACCTATCAGCGCATCAATGGATGCAACATCCTCACTATGACTAAAAGGTTAAAAGATTAACAGTTGACATTAAGAAGTTTTTTCCTAATATGACACAAATTCTAAAAGAAGATGGCAAGACCATCATTAAGACAGGGCAGCGCATCGACACGATGAACGCAGGTCAGTTTGAAAAAGACATCGAGCCCGCACTCCAGGATCAGGGTGTGGACCTTGAGATGGACTGCACGGAACTGAACTACATGGCCAGCTCCGGACTGCGCATCATCCAGAAGACTATGCGCACCGTCACCATGAAACGTGGCAAGTTCAAGATGACAAACGTCAGCCCTGAGATTTACAAGGTGCTGGCCATGACGGGCTTCACCAAGTTTATGACTGTGGAACAGAAAGCATGATTCCAGAGGAAGAGCTTGCTGACGACTATCGCCGACTGCAGGAAGAGCACCGCCAGCTGCAGGAGGACTACGAACAGCTGAATCAGATGTTCGAGAATATGGGTTTGGGCTATGAGGAAGCGCTGAACCTGTATGACCAGGCTGTAGAGTCGTCGCGAATGAAAACCGACTTCATCCAGCAAATCTCCCACGAAATCCGTACACCGCTGAACATTCTCAGCGGCTTCGCCCAGATTCTCACCTCTGGCATGGAGCTCGACGATGCCATGAAGCAGGAGGTGACGCAGGGCATCGCTGACAACACGCAGCGCATCACCGGCTTGGTGAACAAGATGCTGGAATTGGCCGATGCTAGCAGCGAATCAGCCATTGAGCGCACCGACGACGCTCCTGCTGTAATGATTGCCGCACAGGCCGTCGACGAGAGCCGCATCACCATGTCCTCACACATCACCTTTGACCTTCAGATTGCTCCTGAGGTGGAGATGGCGATGATTCACACCAACCTCCAGCAGGCTACACGCGCCTTGGTATTGCTGCTCGACAATGCCATGAAGTTTACCCACCCCGCCGAGGCTAAGGGCGGTGCCACTGCCATCACGGAGAAGGCCAAGGTTGTTCTGTCTGTTGCGATGTTATCGCAACCAACGGAACAAACCGAGCAACCAACGGAACAAGCTGAGCATCCAGAGGAAGGACAAACTGGCCAGCAGCTATGTATGACCGTTGAGGACACGGGCATAGGAATCCCCGAGGAAGAGTCAGAGCATATTTTCGACGAATTCGTCCAATTGGATGAATACTATGACGGAACGGGCATCGGCCTTACCGTCGCACGTAGCATTGCCCGCCGCCTGGGCGGCGACATCTTCCTCGACACTTCCTACAAAGAGGGTGCCCGCTTTGTCTATACTTTACCATTGTAAGGGCTGTCTCCCTCCACCCCACCAATTACCTTTCACACTCCATCAATCAATATGGCAGCGGATTATCATTCGTTGGCAACGGATCTTCGTCAGCAAACGAGCGGAAGCTGTCGCCACCATCCATAGGCGGCTGACTATTGCCATTGATCTTTGAGCCAAGAATCTCGCCACCGATAGGCGGAGCAGCATTACCCGAACGGGCATCCTCAGGATTCTCAAAGCGCGTATATTCGCCACGGAATGTCAGCAGCACATCGCCGGTGGCACCCTTACGATGCTTGGCAATGATAATCTGAGCCATTCCGTGCAAGTCGCGTCCGTGGTCGTCCTGATAGATGCGGTAGTATTCAGGACGGTGCACAAAGATCACCATATCGGCGTCCTGCTCGATAGCACCCGATTCACGCAGGTCGCTCAGCTGCGGACGCTTGCCCTCTAGTCCCTCACGGTTATCTACGCCACGGTTCAGCTGCGACAGAGCAATGATAGGGATATTAAGCTCTTTAGCCAGGCCTTTCAAGGAGCGCGAGATAGTACTCACTTCCTCCTGACGTGAAGAAAAGCGCATACCATTGGCATTCATCAGCTGAAGATAATCAATCATTATGATCTTCACATGATGTTCACGCACCAGTCGGCGGGCTTTCGTGCGCAGTTCGAAGACCGAAAGGCCAGGTGTGTCGTCGATATAGAGGGGCTTGCCATGCAGGTTGATTATACGCTTGTCAAGACGGTCCAGCTCGTCGGGCTGCAGCTGTCCACTCTGGATGTGTGAACCCTGTATCTCGCAGACATTGGAGATAAGACGGTTGACCAACTGCACATTTGACATCTCAAGCGAGAAGAAGGCTGTGGGCACATTATAGTCGGTAGCAATGTTCTTGGCCAGGGATAGCGCAAAAGACGTCTTACCCATTGCCGGTCGACCTGCGATGATGACGAGGTCGCTCGCCTGCCAGCCGCTGGTGATGTCGTCCAGCTTGTTATAGCCCGTAGGCACGCCCGTCAAGCCGCCAGAATTTTGATAAGCCTTCATGATAGCGTCCATCGCATTCTGAATGACGGGATCCACCTGTGTGTAGTCCTTCTTCATGTTCTTCTGCGACAGCTCGAAGAGCGACCCTTCGGCGTGCTGCATCAGCTCGTCCACGTCAATGGTCTCGTCGAAGGCCTTCGTCTCCACATCACTGGCAAACTGTATGAGCTGTCGGGCTAGGAATTTCTGCGCCACGATGCGGGCATGGTAGTCGATATGGGCGCTGGAGGCCACACGACTTGAAATCTCGGCGATATAGGCAGGTCCGCCCGCCTCCTCCAAAGTGCCGTTCTTGGCCAGTTGCTCCGTCACGGTAAGCACGTCGATGGGTTTCTCATCCATCGACAGGTCGCGTATGGCGGTGTAGATGAGCTGGTTGCGTGGTTCGTAGAAACTCTCGGGATAAAGCAACTCGCACACCACGGCATAGGCATCCTTGTCGATGAGAAGGGCACCGAGCACGGCACGCTCCACCTCTAATGCCTGCGGCTGCACATGGGCGTAATTATTGTTAATAGGTTGCGGTTGGCGGCTGCGCCGCGAATTATTATTGTCTGCCATTTTTCAGGGGGAAGGGTGTGTCATCTCGGCACACCCTTCTTTCAAATTCTCTGGTTATTCCATTTCTTACAAGTTCAAGGTCTTCTTGATGGCTTCCACCTTCTCGCCAGCGGCGGCCATGCAACGCTCGTAGTCGGCAGCGCCCTTGAACGACGGGTCTTTCACCTCGGTGTAGAACTTTATCTTCGGCTCGGTGCCACTGGGACGGACAGAGACCTTCGTTCCGTCGTCGCAGAACCACTGCAGCACGTTGCTCTTGTCGGGCATGTCAAGCTTGCTGACATTGCCGGCGGCATCACGTGCCTCAAGCTTCTGGAAGTCCTTCGAAAGCACGATCTTCGAGCCGCCCAGGTCCTTCGGCGGGTTCTCGCGGAAGTTGGTCATCATCTGCTTGATTTCGTCGGCGCCGGTCTTGCCAGGACGCACCACGTTGATGGTCACCTCGCGTGAGAAGCCGTACTCCTTGTAGATGTTCATCAGCAGGTCGTAGAGGGTCATGCCGTTGTCACGTGCCCAGGCAGCTATCTCGCAGATGAGGCAGATGGAGGCTGGTGAATCCTTGTCCCTTACCTTGTCGTATGGCAGGAAGCCGAAGCTCTCCTCGCCACCGCCGATGTACTTCTTCTTGCCTTCGTTGACACGGATCTCGTTGGCAATCCATTTGAAGCCCGTGTAGCAGTCGTTGTACTCCACGCCGTTCTTCTTGGCAATCTCGGCAATGACCTCGGTGGTCACGATGGTCTTCACCAGGAACTCGTTGCCCTTCAGTTGGCCAAGCTTCTTCTTGTTGGCGATGATATACCACGAGAACATCATGCAGGTCTGGTTGCCGTTGAGGATCTCCCACTCACCCTTCGAGTTGCGGCATACGATGGCCAGACGGTCGGCATCGGGATCGGATGCGATGACGAGGTCGGCATTGAGCTTCGTGCCGAGCTTCATTCCTAAGGTCATAGCCTCGGCGTTCTCAGGATTGGGGCTGACGACGGTGGGGAAGTTTCCGTCGATGACCATCTGCTCGGGCACCACATGGATGTTCTGGAAGCCCCATGAGCGCAGAGCCATCGGGATGATGACGCGGCCTGTGCCGTGCATGGGCGAGTAGACGATGTTGAGGTCTTTCTGGCGCAGGATGACGTCCTGGTCGACCATTGCCTCCTTCACAGCCTGGATGTAGTCCCAGTCCATCTCACCGCCGATGGGGATGATGAGGTCTTTGTTACCCTCGAACTTCACGTCCTCAATCTTCACCTTGTTCACCTCGTCGATGATGCCCTTGTCGTGGGGTGCCAGCACCTGTGCGCCGTCGTCCCAGTAGGCCTTGTAGCCGTTGTACTCGCGGGGGTTGTGCGAGGCGGTGACGTTGACGCCGGCCTGGCACTTCAGCTGACGGATGGCGAAGGAGATCTCAGGCGTGGGACGAAGGCTCTCGAAGAGATACACCTTGATGCCGTTGGCCGAGAAGATGTCGGCAACGCTCTCTGCAAACATACGGCCGTTGTTACGGCAGTCGTGACCAACGACAACGGCGGGCTGGATGTCGGGGAAAGCCTTGTTGATATAGTTGGCGAAGCCCTGCGTAGCCATACCGACGATGTACTTGTTCATGCGGTTGGTGCCGGCACCCATGATGCCGCGCAGGCCACCCGTACCAAACTCCAGGTTCTGGTAGAAAGCATCGATGAGGGCGCTTTTGTCCTCATTGTCGAGCATAGCCTGAACTTCCTTGCGTGTCTCCTCGTCAAAGGCCGGAGAAAGCCACTGCTTTGCCAGTGCCTCGCACTGAGCGATAAGCTGAGCATTGTTTTCCATAAGTTAAGTAATTCTGTTGTGATGTTACTGGTTTCAATTCTGAGTGCCAAAGATACAAACTTTTTTTACATCCGATGCGCTTTCTCTTGTTTTTTTTCGATTTTTTAGCTTTTGAGGTGAGTGATAAAAAGGGAAAGTTTCGTACCTTTGCACCATGATTGACGCAAAGCAGCCATTGATGGGTTTGAACGCAAATGAATTGCGGCAGATTTCCATCGATTTGGGGCTGCCTGCCTATACGGGCGGGCAGTTGGCTAAGTGGCTGTATGAGAAGCATGTAACTGAGATTGATGAGATGACAAACCTGTCGAAAGCGGCACGTCAGCTCCTCAGCGAGCGCTACACCGTAGGGGCAATGCCACCTGTAGCCAGCCAGGAATCGAAGGACGGCACCATCAAGTTTCTCTTCCCCGTCAGGACAACCACTCTCCTCTCTGCTCTTCCGAAAAGCGATGACTGTCAACAGGACGCAGAAGCTCATACGTCCCGCTTTGTGGAGACCGTCTATATCCCTGACGAAGACCGCGCCACGCTTTGTGTGTCATGTCAGGTGGGCTGCAAGATGAACTGTCTGTTCTGTCAGACGGGCAAGCAGGGCTTCGAAGGTCAGCTGACTGCTGCTGACATTCTCAATCAGATTTACTCCCTACCCCACTCCACAGCTCACACCTCGTATCTCACGCCTCTCACGAACATTGTATTTATGGGACAAGGTGAGCCGATGGACAATCTCGACGCCGTACTGAAAGTCACGAAGATACTGACTTCAAGTAATGGTTATGGCTGGAGTCCTAAACGTATCACAGTCAGCTCGGTAGGAGTAAGGAACAAACTGAAGCGATTCCTCGACGAGAGCCAATGCCATGTGGCCATCTCGATGCATTCTCCCTTGCACGAACAGCGCCTGCTGCTGATGCCTGCCGAGAAGGCGATGCCCATCAGCGAGACGGTGGCCCTGCTCAAGGAGTACGACTTCACGCACCAGCGCCGCTGCTCTTTCGAGTACATCTGCTTCGGCGGCCTGAACGACAGCCTGCAGCATGGTCAGGAGATTGTAAAGCTGGTACAAGGTTTAGAGTGCCGCGTCAACCTCATCCGTTTCCATGCCATCCCCGACGTCGACCTTCCTGCCAGCGACTCGCTGCGCATGGAACAGCTGCGCGACTATCTCACCCGTCATGGCGTCATTGCCACCATCAGGGCCAGCCGCGGAGAGGACATCCTTGCCGCCTGCGGCCTGCTATCAACTGCACACAACAAACACCAACAATAATCCTCATATAAATATAATGGAAGAAAGAAAGATAAGAGTAGCCATCACTCAAGGCGACACCAACGGTGTAGGCTACGAACTGTTATTCAAGGTATTCGAAGACCCCGCCGTCTTGGAATTGTTCACACCCATCATATACGGCTCGCCCAAGGCGGCTGTGTATCATGGCAAGACCTTAGGCTATGAGCCCCAGTTCAACATCATCAGTAATGCCAGCGATGCCAAGGACGGCCGCGTCAACCTGCTTACCACTTTTGACGAGGAGGTGAAGATTGACCTCGGCATCCCCACGCCCGAAGCCGGTGAGGCAGCCCAGCGCGCCATCGACCGTGCCCTGGCCGACTATGCCGAGGGACTCTACGACGTGCTCGTCACCGCTCCTGTGGCCAAGAACAGCATCCACGGCTTCGACGGCCACACGTCCTACATCACACAGCACCTGCACATGCCTGGTGCTGAGAATGAGCAGCTACACGGCCTCACCATCTTGGTGAGCGACAACCTGCGCATCGCCTTGGTCACCAACAACGTCTCGCTGAAGGATGTGCCCGATGCCATCTCGCAGCAGAAGATTGTGGACAAGGCGAAGATCTTCCACCAGTCGCTGCGCCGCGACATGCGCATCGCCAATCCCCGCATCGCCGTGCTGGCCCTGAATCCCCGTGGTGGCGAAGAGGGCATACTGGGAGACGAGGAGCAGGAGATCATACGCCCTGCCATCAAGGAGCTGGCAGCGCAGAGCATCCAGGCCTTCGGCCCCTACCCTGCCGACGATTTCTTCGGCAACGGCGACTATGCGCAGTTCGACGGTGTGCTGGCCATGTATCACGATCAGGGACAAACGCCCTTCAAGGCCATTACCAGCATCAGCGACGACAAGGGTGTGCGCGTCACCGCCGGCCTGCCGCTCGTCCGCACAGCTCCTGCCCACGGCGCCTGCTTCAATCTGGCCGGACAGGGACGGATGGAGGCCGACTCCATGCGCCATGCCATCTACGAAGCCATCGATATCTGGCGCAACCGCCAATACTACGACGAGCCGCTGGCCAATCCCCTGCCCAAGCTCTATCACGAGAAGCGCGACGAGAGCGAGAAGGTGCGTTTCAACATGCCTCGTGAACGGAGGGAGGACAGGACAGACAAGGCAGAATAGTACATGAAGACATGGCCCATCCTTCTCATTTCTTCCGTCTGCTGCACGGCCTGCCAGGCGTTGCATCGCGGCGACCTGCTGTTCCATCTGCCGGCAAAGGGCAATCATATCACGGAGGTGACGCAGGGCACGGCCGATCATGTGTCAATCTACTTAGGCGGTGACAGCGTCTTGGAGTCCATCCCTGGGAAAGGCGTCGTGGTGAGCAGGCTCAGCACCATGCTGCAGCGCGAATCAGGGCAGTATGTGATAGGACGGGTGAGAGACGTGGATGCAGAGCGTAGCATCAGCAATGCCAGACGCTATATCGGCCTGCCCTACGACTCGGTCTTCTCCAGCACGACGGAGGCCATCTACTGCTCCGAGCTGGTGCAGCAGAGCTACGTCGACAAGCAGGGCAGACAGATTTTCCAGCCCGTCGGCATGTCCTTCCACGACGACAGCGGCCACATCACAGCCTATTGGCTGGAATTCTACGGCAGTCGCGGCCTCGAAGTGCCTGAGGGACAACCTGGCAGCAATCCTGCCGACCTGATGAGAAAGACAAAAGCAAAGAGACAAATAAGACAATAAACAGTTTTAATAATTCATTTAACATTAACATCAAAACATTATGACAATCAATGAAATGAACTTTGCCGGTAAGAAGGCAATCGTGCGCGTTGACTTCAACGTGCCCCTCGACGAGAATGGTAAGATTACTGACGACACCCGCATCCGTGGTGCCCTGCCCACGCTGAAGAAGATTTTGGCCGACGGCGGTGCTGTCATCATCATGAGCCACATGGGCAAGCCCAAGGGCAAGGTGAATCCCAAGCTCTCCCTGGGTCAGATTCGCGAGGCCGTGGAGAAGGCTCTCGGCGTGCCCGTAGCATTTGCTCCCGACTGCGCCAAGGCTGCCGACGCCGCTGCTGCCCTGAAGATGGGCGAGGCTCTGCTGCTCGAGAACCTGCGCTACTATCCTGAGGAGGAAGGCAAGCCCGTGGGCATCGAGAAGACCGATCCCGCCTACGACGACGCCAAGAAGGCCATGAAGGCCAGCCAGAAGGAGTTTGCCAAGACGCTGGCCAGCTATGCTGACTGCTACGTGATGGACGCCTTCGGCACCGCTCACCGCAAGCACGCCTCTACAGCTGTCATCGCCGACTATTTCGACGCCGACAACAAGATGCTCGGCCTGCTGATGGAGAAAGAGGTACAGGCTGTCGACAACGTGCTCAGCAACATCAAGCGCCCCTTCGTCGCCATCATGGGCGGCTCGAAGGTCTCTTCCAAGATCGGCATCATCGAGAACCTGCTGGGCAAGGTCGACAAGCTCATCCTCTGTGGTGGCATGACCTACACCTTCGCCAAGGCTCACGACGGCAAGATTGGCAACTCTATCGTTGAGCTCGACAAGCTTGACGTGGCCCTCGGCGTTGAGGAGCTGGCCAAGAAGAACGGCGTGCAGCTGGTGCTCGGCAGCGACTGCACCGCTACCAACGGCCTCGACTTCGGCACCATGACCGTGAAGCCCGGTTCACAGATTATCACCTGCCCCGCCAACGACGTGCCCGAGGGCTTCGAGGGCGTTGATGCAGGTCCTGAGAGCCAGAAGGCATTCGCTGAGGCTATCAACGGCGCCAAGACCATCCTGTGGAACGGTCCTGCCGGCGTGTTCGAGTGCGACGACTTCACCGCAGGCAGCCGCGCCATCGGCGAGGCCATTGCCAAGGCTACGGCCGAGGGTGCTTTCTCCCTCATCGGCGGTGGCGACAGCGTGGCATGTGTCAACAAGTTCGGCCTGGCCGACCAGGTGAGCTACATCTCAACCGGTGGCGGCGCTCTGCTCGAGGCCATCGAGGGCAAGGTGCTCCCCGGCGTGGCAGCTATCAAAGGTGAGTAACCTTTGAAAGGTGCAAAAAAAATGCAGCTATCAAAGGCGAGTAAAATGAAAAAGATACTCACATTTATCTTGGGCATGATGGTCGTGGCAAGCTGCGACCATCTGTCCAAGTCTTCCTCAGACAAAGAAGAAGAGGTAAACATTGCCGACCTCGAGGGCATAGCCTTTGAGACCGAGAAGCTGAGCTACTCCTATGAGGAGGACAAGGTAGAAGTAAGCATCGACGTAGAGTATCCCAAGGACGGCAACCCCATCCTCGTCAACGCCATCCGCGAATACATCAGCGAGACGATGGGCGGCACCTACGACGGCGACCTCGAAGAGGGACAGCAGCTGGTCGACTACTACGGCGGATTCTACAAGAAGGAGCTCAACGACGAGAAGCAGGTACAGATCGATGAGAACGACGGCAACGACGAGATCATCAACGGTTTCTATCGCAACTACGACTTCAAGAAGGAATACGAGACCGACCACTTCATCACCTATCTCGTCAACAGCAGCGTCTATCTGAACGGCGCCCACGGCGTGGAGTCCAGCTATGGCATGACCTTCCGCAAGAGCGACGGTCGCCGCTTCGGCACCGACATGATGCGCAACCTCTACTCTCAGGACATCTATGCCCTCATCAAGAAAGGTCTCATAGACTACTTCGGACAGTATTCCGACGAGAGCGTCACCACCGACGAAGACCTGAAAGAGTATATCCTCACCGACGACGACGTCAACTACCTGCCGCTGCCGAAGAACGTCCCATACATCACCCAAGAGGGCTTCGTCTTCACCTACCAGCCCTACGAGATCTCGTTCTACGCAGCCGGTATGCCTACTTTCACCGTTCCCGTCGGCAAGATGAAGCAGTTCCTTACCCAGACGGCGTTGAAAATGCTAGGCGAGGACTGATTTTCCACATCAAGTATATTATCAAACCATCATGAGGGCGTGCCAATTTTTGACACGCCCTCATTTTGATTTATAGAAAAACCACTCAACCTGACATGAGGCAGTTGGATTACTTGCAAGGGAAGTAGATGGTTGACATAGAAAAAAAACAATCCGAACAAAGATAATTATCGAGATTATATTTTGTAAATTGCACACTTATTTGTACCTTCGCATCCCGAATAATCAAATCACAATTTTTATAAAGATAGAATCACAATTGAGTGCAAAATGTCATGCTTGGCACATCTGCCTTGACGGCATGACCAGTAACGAATCCTATACGATCTTTCATGCACATACCATAGGAAAGAGTGCCGTATGTCCATGTTGCGGAAGGCGTTCCGGGACGG
>JAGAAJ010000015.1 GCA_017615355.1 Prevotella sp. | reverse complement strand
GGTTGCGGTTGTTGCGGTTGAAGTTCGGGTCGAGAATCAGGAAGGTAGCATCCATAGGATCCTCCTCAGTAGCTTCTGCGAGTCCGGCAACAGCCTGCTCATGAGATGCAATAACCCACATAGCCTTCTCGTCACCGGCAGGCAGGTTGCGTGCAAGCACAGTATTTTCAGTGCCGTCCCAACCGTAGTAGTTGAGCGTATCGACAGTGATGTAGTAAACATAGACGGGGTTGCCATCCATATCTTCGCCAAGTTCCTCACCCTTGATAATGTTCAAAGCTGCAGGAGTGCCATTGTCCATCCACTCACCATTGAAGTAGTATTGTTCGCCACCATTGCTGGCCTGAGTCTCCATGAAGTAGGTGCCGTTCTCCTGCTTGTGAAGAATGACATACTCGGGATGCTTGACGAGCGAACCCTGGGTGCCCCAGCTGTTGGCGCAACCCCAAGCCTTATTGGTGCTCACGTTGACCAGATAGTACTTGCCGTCTGCAAAGTCGGCAGTTTCGAGCTCCTGTGGATTCTCAGCAGCGGGTGCAATCTCGATGCTGGAGATCAGGATGTTGCCAGTGCCAGAATACTTCTGGAAGGTATAATAGGTGTCAGCAGGATTGAAGGTAGTAACAGTGTTACCCTCTTCGTCGGTAGTGCTCACATCCTTGCCACCCTTCAACTCAAACTCGATGACGTTGCCGTCGGGGTTGAGCTTCAGATCTTCGCCGCCATAGTTGGTGCCGCTAACATTGACATAGCACATACGGTCGGTAACAGGAGAGCCGTCCTCAGCATCTTCGGCATCGATGTTCTTACAAGAATTCTTCGAGCAAACGACCTTCACTTTCACAGTTTCGCCAGCAGCCACCAAGAAGGTGATATTGGTGTTGCTCATCTGGATGTAGCGCTCATTGCCTGCGGGCACCTGATACTGCTCGTCCGTCAAAGCCTTGAAAGTCAGATTCTTCACAAAGAAGTCCATCTTGTCGGCGCTGATTTCACCGTTCTCAACCGTGTAGACCTCACCTGTGGTTGACGTGGCAGTAGCCTCCTCGTCAAGCACGACATCACCAGCGATTACCTGGATGGTCTTTTTTTCCTTGATGGGATTCAGCACGTAGACATCCTTTGAGGATTTCTTTGAGGTGAAGGTGGCATAATCGCCATTGACAATCTTAGTGTATGCAGAGACGGTAGCTGACTCAGTCAGAGTAGCTCCATCGCCCTTCACTTCCTCACCACCATTCAAGGTGTAATAGTTTGTACCATTCTGCTCAGCATAGGGTGTGGTGATGGTGAACGATACACCGTCAGCAGCGATTTCGGGAGCATCGAATGAGAAGTTCACGTTAGCTTCATTTTCGGCATCGGGTACAGCCATACCCATGACATAGGCCTGGAACTTCACGGTCATCTCTTTGTAGCACTTGATTGGGGCAGTGTACTTTTCGCTGGTAGCAGTTGGAGTAGAGCCGTCGGTCGTGTAGTACACATCGGTGGTAGTACCGTAGGCCTCACGTGGTGTGCATGTTACTTCCTTGAACCATAGGCCGTTCTCGAAGGCCTGGGGACCTACCTTTACAGCGGGAGTACCCGGTTGCTCGTTGGCCTCGATGATGACGTAGCTGAGGAAAATTTGGTTTTCAGCACCTACATAGACGAGACGGTCATCGTCAGCTGTCCATTCAAAGCGGCCAACTTGCTTGCCACCATAGGCACCTTTGATGATTACGTTGTCTGCAGATGTGAGCTTGTTCTCCATTTTGGCGTCTTCTGCAACAATAGGATAACGATTATCTGTTTCTTTGTTTTTCTCAAAGAAGATGATAACCTTAGAACCAGCAGTGACTCTCATTGCAAAGACATCCTGAGCGGCCTTCAAACGAAGTGAGTTGAGGTGCTTACCGTATTCAGCATACTTATTGACGATTTCTTCGGTAACGATTCCGAGCTCATCAACAACTGATAGGTCTACACTTCCTTTGTTTGTAGCCTTGTCGTGGCCAGTAGGGGTAAAGAAGTGATCATCACCAAAGAGTGCACCCTTGGCAATCTTCTCTGTGCCGTTGTTGGTGTAATCGTCGCCAACAAGCACATAGCTGTGCTTCAGTGGTACGAGGTCGTCCACTGACGCTGCACTCGACATGCTTGCGAAGCCTGCGAGTGCGCAGATTAGAGTAAAGATTTTTTTCATAAGATAAAATCGTTAGTTAATAATTAGGTTGATAATTGAGATAGTTCTTGAAATAAACGATGCAAAGATACAAAATAAATTGTAAGGCGCAAACAAATCGTGTTAAAAAAGTGTTATTTTTGAGGAGACGGCACATAAGTACCGCCTCCTTTCACATTTATTGTCTTACCAAGTAGGTCTGTACGGGTGTATCACCAAAGTGTGCAATGGTGATAACTTCCTGCTTTCCGCTGACAGCCACTCCAGTGAAGATTGCTGACTTCGAAACCTTGCCCTTGTCGTCGACGACGCGCTTGAGTATCTCGATTCTTCCGGTGGTGTTGGAATAGCTGTACTCATAATAGGGCAGGTTGGCGGTGTTAGACTCATCCACCCATGTGCCAGATGTCTTGCCTTCACTCATCTTCACAGTCACTGAGTCGGCTGATACAAAGCTGAGGCTTTCGACAAAGCCCTGGATCTCTTCGCCGTAGGCATTGGTCTTCAGACCTGTGCCACGCACCCAAGTGGTGTTGGCAATGCTTTCGGGATGGGCAATGCTGAGTGAGTCGGTGTAGCCGTTCACCCATGATGGGTTGTCGGTGTTGACGTCCTCAAACTCGTTGGCATCGCCGCAGGAGGTGAGACCGATAGCCAATAAACAATAACCAACAACCGTTGATATGCTGAATATCTTCTTCATTTTTGACAATTCGTTAAATTCGTAGTCTTTTAATTGGCTTTTACTTGTTGCGCCAACGGGCGGCACCTACATTATTATTATAGATGTCGTTGTTGGTGTTCTTGAAGTAGAGGTTCACGTTATACGTGGTGGTAGCCGTGCCATCGAGTGCATCAGCACGGTGCATGTGCTGGTCGTTGGCAGTCTGTGCAATATGCGGCGGACAGGGCTGCTCCATCAGATCGGTGGCCGAGATGTCGGCAACCTGCACCTCCAGTGTGCCGTTGAGGGTGGCATTGCCGTCCTTCACCAGCTTGCCGAAGTTGTTGCTCGTGGCTGTCCAGGGGTTGTTGCTGAAGATGGAGCCGTTGGTCAGGTCGTTGTTTGTCGACCAGTTGTTCTCGAAGTTCAGCGTCACCCTGCCAGAAGAGCCATCGGCCATTGTCTGTGTGTTGCGGATGTCGGCACCCCACATGGCAAGCACACGCTGGTCGCCGGCCTGCTTGCAGAGCACGAAGAGGTTGTTCTTCACATTGTAGACGGAGCCGTTGGGCAATCCGCGCATCTTGAAGATAGAGCCGTCGGCACGGGTGTTGAAGTTGATGAGCGTGTTGTTCGAGAAGGTGATGTGCCACGAGCCCGAAGTCCAGGCAATCTCGCTCTGCTCAGAGAAGAAGGCAGGGAAGGGACAGTCGTAGAAAGTGTTCTCGACGACCTTCATGTCCTTGTAGAGGTTGGAGGCCACGTTCTGTCCTGAGCCATGAATCCAGCAATAGCCGCCGGCGCCCTGGGTGTAGTAGCCGCAGTCGAAGAACAGGTTGTTCTTGATGAGCACGTGGTTCCAGACCTTGTAGTTGGCACCCTGCTCACGGATGAATCCGCGGACGAGGCGCTTGAAGGTGCAGTTCTCAATCACAAGCGAGTCGAGCGTCACGGCCATACCATTGCTGTACATGTTGAAGAAGTAGTTACCTGTTGCTCCTCCAAGTCCGGCATTGTTGTCGCCGTAGTTGAATGCCTCGGGATTGTCGAAGTCGATGTCGTAGAAGGCCAGCTTCTTCATGTAGATTTCGCCGCCTTCACCAGCCTCAGGCTGACGTCCGAACATAAACATGGAGTAGGGACCGCCATTCCACTGTTCACCATTGGTAGCCTGGTTGTAGCGTGAGTGCTTGCCGATGCCGCTGATGACACGGGCACGCTTGCCCTGAGCCACGTCGGCAGGGTCGGTGCGCAGGGTGAATCCCTTACAGGTGATGTCGTTGCCGTCCAAGTAGTAGGTCTTGCCGCCTTCCAGCAGGAAGGTCTGTCCCTCGGCGTAGTTGGTGTTCGAGATGAAGTCGTAGAGCGTCGGGGTGAGCGGAGCTGCCTGATATTTCTCAGTGGCGAGCGCAAAGACATCATCGCGCTTGACATTCTCGTCGTCGGGCAGTCCCATGCTCGATGCTTTGGCGTAGAGCTCGTCGTAGGAGAGCAGGATGGGTTCGCCGGGCTTTCCGTCAGAACGTACCGTGCAGGTGTTGTACTTGGCATCGATGGCTACGGGAACGCGAGGATCAATGACGTCGATGACATAGACGGAGTTTGCCGTCAGACCGTCGACGATGACATAGCCACGCTTGCGGTCTGCATCGGTAATCTCATAGTATTTCCACTTTGCGCCCACTGAGCTGTTGGGGTTGTTGGGGGAGGGCTGTACCTGCAGGTACTTGTATCCCAGATTGCCGTCCTCGTCGATGTTGAAGTTCTCATAGTAGGCAGAGAGCTTGTCAAGATTTTCATCATCGATGCTCAGCTTGAGGTCTTTGAGCTGGAACTTCTTGTTCGGGTCGGTACTGGCATTGTATTCCGAGACGTAGGCCTTCAGTTTCTCCATGTCGGCATCGGTCAGTCCGAGACCCACATCCTTGAGGTTGGAGTTCAGATAGACGTGCATGGTCTCCTCAGTGGTCTCTGCCTGGTTTACGTAGACGGCGTTGGGTGTAGCATAACGTTCAGCCGTCTGGATGCCCATATACTCCTGCCACTGGCGACCGTTGCCGTGTCCGTACCAGTTGGAGGCATGCTCGAAGCTATTGGGATCGTTGGGATCATTGCGGTCGAGTTTTGACAGTGCACGAATGGCAAAACGATAGTCGGTCTTGTACTGCAGATCGGGAATGAGGAGATCGAGTACAGTGGGACCGAGAATGGTGTCAACGATGAGGTCGTTGGTACCCTGAATGGAGGCCCAGGCTGTTGCACCGCCTGTTACCTTCGGCATGAGCGCCATCTGTACCTGATAGCCTGCACAGTCGTTCACACCGTACCAATAGAGGTGGATGGTATTGCCGTGAGGATAGGCGCCGTCGAGTCCGCAGTTATAGGGATAGTCGGAGCCCTTACCGCGGGTGTTGTCGCAGATGAACATGGTCATGAACTCCCTGTCGGTGCCGGGTGCTGCGGTCTCTTCGTCTTCCTTACACGACACGAAGAGAGCAGAGGAACTCGCAAGGAAAAGGAGCAGTATGCTGTTTAATATCTTTTTCATAACGGTATAGTTTTTAACCTTTTCAACTTTTCACTTAATCACCCTTTTAGTAACCATAGTAGTTCTTGTAGGCACCAGCCGAGCGCTGAATGGCCAAGTTGGGATAAGGGAGAATGTAGCGTACTACGGGCAGCTCGCTGGCTTGAGGGATGGAGGAGAACTGCTCCTGTGCCCCGTTGCGTATCAGCCAGATGTTGCCGCCATCGTCGCAGCGGATAAATCCGTAGAAAGAGTATTTGCACTGATCTTTCGGAGTGCCGTTGTCTGCATTACCCCACTGGTAGAAGTCGGCCCTGTTCCATGCCTTGGCCGAGAAACCAAAGTTGGTAATCTGGCTGGTGATGGGCTGGCTGGCAGCACGCTTGTAGGCATTGTAGATGCGCAGGCTCTTGAGCGACTGGTTGGGATAGCGCTGGACGACGCTACCGGCAGCATTGATAGTGTAGCCGTAATACTGGTCCTTGAAGAAAATCAGTGCCAGTCCGTTGGCAATGGGCTCGTCGATGTTGTACTGGTGGTAGTAAATACGTTCGGGCAGATTGTCAATATATCCGGCATCTGTCGGGTAGCCGTCGTGTTCGTTGATGGCGTCTTCATATCCAGACATACTGCCTACGTTCTGCATGCCAGCAGAATAGTAACGCAGGAAACTGTAAACCACTTCCTCAGCATAGGTGTTGGTACGAACGAGGTCGCGCCAGCGTGAGTTCTCACCGGCAAACTCCCATTTGCGCTCGTCGAGGATGGCCTTTTGGAAGGCTTCCTTGCTGACCTGTGCCTCGGTGATGAAGTTGGGGTCGCCGTCTTCGAATGCACGACTGTGTACCTGCTGCAGACACTCAACGGCCTTGTCGGTAGGAGCACCGTTCAATTCGTTGGCAGCCTCGGCATACATCAGCAGCACGTCAGCGTAGCGCATGTAGGGATAGTTGATACCAGTAGAGCCAGTGGTGATGTTGCCCAGGGCAGATCCTTCAGACGTCCACAGCTTTGACCACTTGTTGTTATGTACGGTATAGTCGTTGCGGATATATACCGAGTCGGCCAGGTTGCCTTCACTGTTGGTGAAGTAGGAGTAGTACCACAGTCCATTGACGAACTCACGGCGCTGGTCACCGCTACGGAAAAGGAAGCGATAGAAGGCGTTCAGACGTCCGTTGCCGCTGGTAGCTCCCCATGGACCTACGGTCTCACTCTCATAGGCAGAGTAGGTGGGACCCTGAATATAACCGATGTTGCCAGTCGACTCTTTGGCGAAAGGAATCTCAAAGATGGGGTCGTCGTTGTTTATGACCTGATAATTACATTCGTTGACAAACACGTCCTGATAGGTCTGGGCAAGCTTGTGGGTACCGGAGAGAATGACGGAGTCAGCATATTGCATAGTGGTGCGGTAGTAGTCCTGCCAATTCTGCGGACGCTCCATTGTGCCATAGCTCTTGGAATCACTCTTGTTGGGGCGTAGCGAGTAGCCGCCGGCAGTCAGTGCAATACGTGCGATAAGGGCGTGGGCGAATTCCTTCGAGCAACGCTCTACGGTGACGCTGTTGGCTGTCAGCATGTAGGGTGCAGCCTTCTGCAGGTCTTCGATGATAGCCTTCTGGATGTCCTCACGGTCGGCTATGGGTATGACGAAGTCGCTGCCTTTTGTAGAGGCAGGTTCGAAGGTGAAGGGCACGTCGCCGAACATCACCACGAGATCGTGGTAGGCCATAGCGCGCAGACACCTGGCTTCGCCAAGCCACTGCATAAACTCAGTGTCAGAGCTGTCGTAAAGCGGACTGTTCTCTGCCGACATGATGAACTTGTTGCAGTACTCAATCAAGTTATAGGCTGCTGTCCAGAAACTATAGATGTTGCCACCCTGGTCGTCGCAGTCGAAGCGGGCGTAGGTAGTGTGCTGGTGGGCATTGGACGAGCTGATCATCATATCCACGTCGCTGTTCAGCGTGAATCGGGTGAAATAGGCGTCTCCATAGAGGTTGCTTGACAGTGCCTGGGCGTAGACACCATTGAGGGCGCGATTCACCTCCGTCTTCTGGCTGAACACGAAGTCTTCAGTATAGGCCGACGGTGCATCAACGTCAAGGTAGTCGTTGCATGATGTCATGGCAAGTGCTGCCACTCCGATCAATAAAAGGTATTTTGATTTCATAGTCAGTATCTTGCTTTTAGAAGGTGATGTTTGTTCCAAAGACGAAGCCGCGAGCACGTGGGTAGCGGTTGTAGTCCATGCCGCAGGTCAGGCCTGTCTGCACGTCCACCTCAGGATCGTAGCCCGAATAGCCAGTGATGATGAACAGATTGGAGGTAGATACGTAGAAACGTGCCTTCGAGATACCTGCTTTCTTGGTGAGCTCCTTTGGCAGGGTGTAGCCGATGGTGATGTCATTGCAGCGCAGGAACGAACCGTCCTCGATGAAGTACGACTGTGTCAGTCGGGTTGTCACGTCAGTGGGATTCCACAAGGTGCGGTTGGCATTGGCGTTCTTATAGATGTTCACGCAATCATCTACATAATAGAGTTTGTAGAGGATGTCACCCTTCGTGCCGCTCAATGAGCCGTCGATATCGTTGTACTGCCAGCCGTCCTTGAACTTGCTGAGCACATTGTAGAAATTCCTTGAGTTGCCAACCGACGATGAGAGCATATAGCCAGTGGCGTTGTTCACGTCGAAGTCGAGCATATAGGTAAAGTTAGCGGTGAAGTCGAAGCTCTTCCATTGTCCGCTCAGACCAAAGCCACCCTGAATCTTCGGGTTGGTGTTGCCGATGACGGTGCGGTCATTCTCGGTGATGCGTCCGTCGCCGTCCAAGTCCTTGAATTTGATTTTACCGGGTAGGGTAGCGATACCACTGTTCGAGCTACCGCTGACGTCGTTGATGACGGTGACATAGCCATCCTCACGTGGAGCACAGTCTTTCGAAGTACCATTGTCGGCAGCTGCTGAGCCCCAAGGCACGGCCTGGTAGTTGTTCAGCGGGTCGAAGTAAAACTCGTCGAATTGGTAGAGACCGTCGTAGACGAAACCGTAGATAAGGCCTACCTCATCGCCCACTTTCAGACAGTAGTCGTTGTAGGCCGACTTCCAGTCGCTGTTCTGGTCCCATACCACGTTATCGGTGCCGTTCAGCTTGTCAATCTTCTTCTTGTTAAAACCAAAGTTCACGTTGGCAGTGAGCACATAATCCTTACCTTGCAGGATGTCGCCAGTGATGGTGAAGTCAACACCCTTGTTGGTTACTTGTCCTATGTTCTGCATCTGGCTGGTATAGCCGACGACAGAGGGTAGGTCAGAGTTGTAGAGCAGATCGCGTGTGGTGTACCAGTAAACTTCGGGAGTGATGGTGACGCGACCGTTGAAAAGTGAGATGTCGGCAGCCAGGTTGCGGGTGATGGTGGTCTCCCACTTGATGTCGCGGTTGGCGAACTTTGAGCCACCGTTGTTGCCGTAGTACTGCTCACCGAACTGTGTTACCTCGCCAAAGCCAGGGCCACCCGTAGAGTTGATGGCGTAGAGTTGGCGCCACATGTCATTGCTAATGCGGTTGTTGCCCGAGAGACCGAAGGCTGCGCGAATCTTCAGGTTGTTGATCCACTTCACGTTTTTCATGAAAGGCTCTTCGCTCATCACCCATGCACCGCTGATGGAGGGAAAGTAGCCCCACTGATTGCCGGGAGCGAACTTCGTCGAGCCGTCAGCACGGAACGTAGCGGACAGTAAGTATTTGTGGTTGTAATTATAGTTGGCCTGTCCAAAGAATGATGCCGTGCGGTCAGGGGTAGAGAGGCTGGTCGTCGACTGATAGGGCGAGCCGAAGCCCATATTGTTCCAAGCCTCGCGGGCAGTGAAGGCACGAGGGAAGTAGCGATTGGTCATGCTATTGCTCTTCGTCTGCGAGTTGTGTATCTCCTGTCCGAGTAGGAACGACAGATTATGCTCTTCTTTCAGCGTCAGGCTGTAGTTGGCGGTGTTCGTCCACACATAGCTGAGTCTGTTGCCGTTGCCGACAGTTGCCACTGGCTGGTTGTTGTTGCTCTTGCCCGTGCTGGTCAGTGCACCATAGAAGCGCTGGTTGTCGCTCCAGCTCAGGCCGATGGTGGCCTCTGACCGTAGCGTGAGGTTCTTGATGGGCTTCCACGTCAGCGCCAAACCGTTAGTGTAGGTATAGGAGTGGTTGATCTGCTGGTTGATGGCGATGTCGTTCTTTGGGTTAGTGTAGTGGAAGAGCTCCTCCTCGTCAGGATCAGCATAGGAGGGGTCTATATAACCAAACTCACGCAGACCATTGGTGGGACGGTATTGCAGCACATCGATGATACCGCCTGTGCCGATATTCTTACCGCCGGCACCTTCGTTGCGTCTGTATGTGAATTTCGGGTTGAACTGTAAAGACAGCTTGTCAGAAATCTGTACGTCGGTCTTCACGTTCAGGTTAGTGCGGCGCACACCTGAGCCGAGGATGATACCCTTGTCTTCCGACTGTGTGAGCGAGATGTTGAACTTCACCTTGTCTGAGCCACCTCCGATGTTTACGTTGGTGGAGTAGTTGACTGGCGTCTCGCCCATCACTTCGTCCTGCCAGTCGTGCGAGGGCAGGGTGGTGTACATATCAAGATCGTAGGGGTTGCCGAAGTTGGCCTTGAAGAATTTAGCGTTGCTCGAGCGGGTACCGTTGCAGGCGTGCCACTGGTATTGGTAGTTGGCATACTCAGAGGCGTTCATCAGGTCGAGCTTCTTAGCCAAATGCTGTATGTTGATGTTGCCGTTGAAGCTCACCTTCACATTGCCAGCTTGTGCACTCTTCGTGGTCACCACCACAACGCCGTTGCCGCCCTTGGCACCGTAAATGGCGGTGAGGGAGGCATCCTTCAGCACGTCGATGCTGGCGATGTCACCGGGCGGGATGTCGGTGATGTTATCCACTTGGAAACCGTCGACGATGTAAAGCGGCTCGTTGGTTTGAGTCACTGAGGTGCCGCCACGTACGCGGATATGTACTTCAGCACCAGGCTCGCCGTCGACCGTGGTCACCTGCACACCTGAAATCTTACCTTGCAGGGCCACGGCGGCTGACGTAACAGGTACCACCTCCAGTTTCTTACCTGAGATGGAACCTACGGAGCCGGTCAGGTCTTTACGTGCCTTGCTAGTGTAGCCCACGACCACCACCTCTTCCAAGGCAGCATTGTCGTCTTTCAGCTGGATTTTCATGTTGGGACCAGCTGTGACTTCCTGCGACACCATGCCGATGTAGGACACCACAACGGTCTTTCCTTGCTGTAGCTTCAGCGTAAAGTTACCGTCAAAGTCGGTCGCAGTAGCGTTCTTGGGATTTCCCTTCTCTACTACTGTGGCTCCAATGACAGCCTCGCCTGTGGCATCAACTACCGTACCCTTAGCTGTGGTCTGCGCATGCAGGTTGCCCACTACTAAGAGCATACACAGCAGTAGTGCCGTGCGAAAGATACTCTTAATGTTTACAGACATAAATTTTAGTAGTTTTTTGGTTTGTTTGTTTGTAATAATCGAATTTGATGCAAAAGTACAAAAAAATAAGTAGCCGACAAAGTTTTGCCTCTACTTTTTTTCGTAAACGATTGCGTTCTTTAACAATTCTTCCGCCTCATGTCGGGCAATTTTTCCTGTTTTTGTGAGGGGGATTTTATTGGTGCTGTAATAGTAGCGTGGCTTCCATAGGCGGGGTAGCATCTGTTCGCATAAGGGACGCAGACTCTCAGCTTCGGGCTGTTCAGTTAGCAGCACTACTGCCTCGCCGAGTCGCACATCTTTTATACGCGTGATGCAGAAAGGTGTATTCAGGTGTGGGCGTAGCAGTCGCTCTACCTCTTCAGCCTGTATCTTTACGCCGCCAGAGCAGATTACGTTGTCTTTGCGACCTAGGATGCGGAAGGAGTGTTGTGAGGTGAGAGGTGAGGGGCAAGAGGAGAACTCTGCTATGTCGTTGGTAACCAACGGACCATCGTGTACGTCGGGGGCATTGATGACGAGACAGTTTTCATCGTTGAGAGACACATCGACGCCTTCAAAGGGCGTGTACCACTCACTGGCATTGGGGCCGTTGAGGCGGCGTAGGGCGATGTGGGATAGTGTCTCAGTCATGCCGTAGGTACTCCACACAGCATTGGGGAAGTCCTTCAGCTGTTGCTCCAGTTCCTCGTCGATGGCGCCGCCACCAATGATGAGGTGTTTTATCTGTTTGAGCCGCTCGCGTTCCTCGGGCACCTGCAGCGAGTTCCACACCTGTAGGGGAACCATCGCTGCAAAGTCGAGGTGAGAGGTGGATGGGGGAGAGGCTAGAGGATGGCCGTTGGGCTCTACGCTAATGAGTTGCAGACCACAGGTGAGGGCACGCACCACCATCATCTTGCCAGCAATATAGTCAAGGGGCAGGCAGAGCAGGGCCGTGTCACCTTCTTTTACTCCCAGAAATTGGCAGGTGATACGTGCAGATGCCTCCATGCGCCGTTTCTCCACCAGTAATGGCTTCGGCTTTCCCGTGGAGCCGCTGGTGTGCACAGAGACATAAGGACGGTCGTTGTGCCATTCAGCCAAAAACTCTTCTAAGGACATGTCATCCACAGTTTATCGCCGCGAATCTCTAAAGACATGGGGATATTGTCAGTGAATAGCTGGCCAGTGCCCAAACCTTGCGGCATAGTAGTATTGGGACCGTAGACATCGGCACAGAATTGTGCGATGGCGTTCAAGCCCACATTGCTCTCTAACGCAGATGTAATCCATGAGCCGATTCCCATATCGTTGGCGATGTCAATCCATTCGCGGCAGCCTGTCATGCCGCCGTGCAACGATGGCTTCAGCACGATATAGGCAGGTCGGATAATGTTCAGCATCTGCCGCTTCTGTTCTGGATCGTTGATGCCGATAAGCTCTTCGTCGAGGGCAATGGGCAATGGTGATTCACGGCAAAGCTCCGCCATATTTGCCCACTGGCCTGCTTTGATAGGCTGCTCAATGGAGTGCAGGGCATATTGAGATAGCAGCTCAAGCTTATAGAGGGCATCGCTAATTCCTTCCCTTTCGGGGGAGGTTGGAAGAGAACCGAAAGCACCGTTGGCATCGACACGAAGTTCAATCTCGCGTGGTCCGTAACGTTCACGGATGCGGCGCAGCAGCTCTATTTCTTGGTCAAAGTCGATGGCGCCGATCTTCAGCTTAATGCAGCGGAACCCCTGCCGCAACTTCTCCTCCATCCGCTGAGCCATTTCTTCATAGCTGCCCATCCACACAAGCCCATTGATGGGAATGCCCTCTTCGCCACGGGTGAACATAGTGTCGAACAAAAGAGGTGTGTTGAGTGTTGAGAGACGAGAGGAGTGTAATGAGAGCATGGCTGTCTCTATACCGAAGAGCATGGAGGGGTAAGGCCGCAGTTCATCGTAAGGGATGATGCCCGTCTGCTCCACTTCATCGCAGAAGCGGCGCAACACATTATTATATAGAGTGGGAGGCAGGGCATCGCAGCTCAGGTCGGGTAGGGGAGCACATTCACCTATTCCGACGGCAGAACCGTCGGATATTGTGACCAGCCAGATGTGCCGTTCAGTGTACACACCACGGCTCGTTCCTGCTGGCTGCTTGAAATGCAGTACGCGCTTCTCGACAGTTATCTTCATGGAATCTGCGGGTACTGCCCGAAGTTGGGCTTACGCTTTTCCAGGAAAGCATGGCCGCCTTCCTGTGCCTCGTCAAGGAAATAATAGAGCATAGTGGCATCGCCGGCCAATTGCTGGATACCAGCCTGTCCGTCGAGTTCGGCATTGAGGCCCGCCTTGATCATACGCAAGGCAATGGGGCTGCGCTCCATCATCTCTTCGGACCAGCGCACGCATTCGTCCTCCAGCTCTGACAATGGCACCACTTTGTTGACGAGTCCCATGTCGAGTGCTTCCTGTGCTGTGTATTGTCGGCAGAGGAACCATATCTCTCGTGCTTTCTTCTGTCCCACAATCCGAGCCAGATAACTGGAACCGAAGCCTGCGTCAAATGAACCCACCTTCGGACCTGTCTGTCCGAAGATGGCATTCTCGCTGGCGATAGTAAGGTCGCAGACGAGGTGCAGCACGTGGCCACCGCCGATAGCATAGCCGTTGACCATAGCGATGACGGGCTTGGGCAGACGTCGTATCTGCATCTGCACATCAAGGACAGAGAGACGAGGCACACCCTCGTCGTCGATGTAGCCGCCGCGTCCTTTCACGTGCATATCGCCGCCGGAGCAGAAAGCGTGCTTTACTTCCTCCAGACGTTGGCCTTCAGGCACTTCGCTCATCGCACCGGTGAGTAGCACTACGCGGATGCGCTGCAACTCTCGACATATGGCGAAGGCTTCGCTCAGCTCCTGCGTTGTCTTTGGCGTGAAGGCGTTGCGGAAGCGTGGGCGGTTAATGGTAACCTTTGCGATGCCATGATACTCCTCAAGGAGAATCTCCTCGAATTTCCTAATCTCTTTCCACTCTCTTAGTGCCATAGCCAAATGATTATTGTGTGTAGCCGCGGACGGGATTCTCGTACATGCCGATAGGTATTCTGAACTGCATCATCTCGTCAAGATTGTGCACGGGATGCTCCATATCCTGCGGGATGGGTAGGTTGGAGAACTGCTGGAAATAGAGCAGACAGGCATCGCGCCACCACTCGGAGTCGCGGGCCTGGATGCGCAGGCGGCGCTGGATGTCGTTGAAACGTTCCTCGTCGACAAATTCTTTCATGGCATCCCACTTTGCCAGCATCTGCCGAGCGCCTGTGACGCCGTCGGCATATTTGTGGCAAAGCTCGTCCCAGAACGTGCGGCCGCTGTGCATACGGTGCTGCCAGGGTACGTGGTGGAACCAGGCGAGGTATTTCTCTGGACAGGTATTGATGTCATTGTACTGCTCGCACAGCTCCTTGGGATACTGTGACACTGCATCGGTGCCGTTGTGTGTGCGGTCGAAGCCTAATCCTTCGCTGTTGGCCTGATGGTAGTAGGGAGGCGTCCAGTCAGCGCGTAGGCCTTTCGGGCTGTACCAGGGTTCAGGTCCGTAATGATGGGTTCCTGCAAAGATGTGGTGCAGGCCAAGGGGCATCATATAGTTCACACATGTCTCATGGCTCTCGACCATTAGCTTCTTCATGGGATTCAGGAAATGTTGATCGCATGTGAAGGTCTGTCGTAGCCATTCGTCAGCAATCTGCTCGCTCTTCATCGTGGGACTCCATGCCAAGCGGCCGAAGGCGTACCAGTTGGCTTGGGCAAAATGGTGGCCGCACCAGTTCGTGTCATCGCCGATATTGGCCACGCCGGCCACAGCATCAAGGTATCCTGGCTCAAATTGTGAGAAGAACTCCTGCCACATCGGGGCGAGAAAGACGAGATGATTAGCGGCGCCGAGATATTCCTGTGTCACCTGTAGCTCGGCGGCCAGAGATGTCTTCTTGATGGCCGTGAACAGCGGACTATAGGGCTCACGAGGCTGGAAGTCGACAGGGCCGTTCTTTACCTGAAGGATTACGTTGGGGCGGAATTGGCCGTCCAACGGCATGAACTCGTTATACGCCTGCTTGGCACGGTCCTTGTCCTGCGGGTTGTAGACGAAGGCACGCCACATCACAATGCCCTCGTGACGTTTCAGGGCGTCGGCCATCATATTCGCACCGTCGGCGTGTGAGCGGCCAAAGTCGCAGGGACCAGGCTCGCCCTCGCTGTTTGCCTTGACGAGGAATCCGCCGAAGTCGGGCACCAATGCATAGATTTCGTCTACCTTTTTCTTCCACCAGGCACGCACCTCTTTGTCTAACGGGTCAGCCGTCTTCAATCCGCCCACATGAATGGGCGAGGCGAAGTTCACCGACAAGTAGACGCGGATGTTGTAGGGACGCAGGATGTCGGCGATGTGTTTCACTTGCTGCAGGTTCTCAGAGGCCAATGCCTGCGGCTTTGCGTTGACATTGTTCAGCACGGTGCCGTTGATGCCGATACTGGCATTGGCACGGGCGTATTGCAACAGTCTGGCATTGTCAGTCTCCGGCCAGAAGATGCTATGCCCGGCGAAGCCGCGTTCAACGGTGCCGTTGGGGTTGTCCCAATGGTTGAGCAGACGCAGCTTGTAGGTGGGAGAAGACGTGATGCTGAAGCGTCTCATATCGGCTCCCGTCTGCTGCATTCTCAGCAGTTCGAAGGCGCCATAGAGCAGTCCGGCATCGGTGCTCGCTGCCACGGTGGTTTTGTTGTCCTGGCAGGCGATGGTGTAGTCTTCGGGGCCGTAGCCTCTCACCTTCAACAGCTCCAGCTCGCCACCCTTCCAATACTTACGCATCTCGTCGGTGGCTGTGCATGCCGGACCTGTCACCTGCGTGTTTTTGCCCTCTGTCATGCGCAGCCACAGACGGCTGCCGTCCTCAGCCCATGCTGCCACTGAGAGCAGCAGGGCGAGGAAGGTATAGCATAATCTATGCATAGTGATGATTTAGTTGATGAGGAAAATCTTCTCTTTGCCCCTGAAGGTAGCCTTCACCGTGGCACGGCCAGTAGTGACGGGGCTGATGTCGAACTGTACTGCGTTTACAGCCTTTTCGCATGTGGCCTTAATCTTTGAGTCAGCCTTCAGCGGAGCATAGAGCTGGTAGTGGTTGCACTCGGTATAGCCGTTGGCGTTGGTCGACATAATGGGCTGTGCGGGAATGTTCAGCCTCTGACCATCGACGGTGATGGTAATCTCGGGCACAAACTCCGGCTGTGCCAATGCTTCAGGCTTTCCGAAGCCGATGCCGTGGAGGTCGAAGAGTCCCTGTGGGCGCTGAGGCTGCTGAGGACCGCGACGTGCCCAAGGACCCTGAGGCTGCTCGGGCTGCTGAATCTCCGGCCCCTCAACCACGAGGTAGAGGGCGTGCTTGCCTGTCAAACCCTCAAGGGCAGGAACAGACTTGGATATCGTATATGCGAACTTAGGACTATCACTGGGGATGATGAACGTTGCGACCTCCTCACCCTTCCAAGGATCGTCGAGCTTGACATGAATCGTAAAGGTGCCTTTGCCACTGGGTGTCAGGTTCAGGCAGAGTTGGGCATTGTCGCCCTTCTTGATGCCTTCGAATGCCTTCACACCCTTTGTGTCCTGTGCCAGACCGCCGAAGCCGAAATACTTGAAGCCGATGATGCCGCCATTCTGAATACCGGCCAGATCCATCGAGTTGTTCCACACGTCGTGGTTGTCCTGCATCCAGTTGTTGCTGTTAGGACCATATACGAAGCAGGCCAGACCTGCAGAGTAGTAGTGATAGGGAGGCAGACCGAAAATCTGGAAGCCTTCGCTAGTCACCTCGGCACCTGTATATTCATTGCCGTCGGTGGCCTTGGCGGTCCAGACATTATCCTTCACGTAGGGATCATAGCCGGTGATGGTCACTTTGCCGCCCTTGGCCACGGGCTTCTTGTCCCAAGTAATCTTCACGGGAGCCACCATAGCCTGACGGGCATTGCCGAAACCACGTGGAGGACGGTGGTAGAACACATACCATTGGCCGTTGATTTCCTGCAGCGAGCCGTGGGTGTTGTGGCCGAAGTTGGTGGTGATGAGCTTTGAGCCGTCTTCGTTCAGCACGACGCCGCGTGAGTCAACGAGCACGCCGCCTGAGCGCCAAGGGCCGAGGGGTGAGTCGCCGAAGGCATAGCGCAGGGCTGAGTTCGTGTTGCCCAAGCCATATTCCTTGCCGCTGTAGCCGCTGAACACCATTACATACTTATTACCCACCTGACGGATAGAAGAAGCCTCGAAGAAATTGAAGTCGAGCGGATTCTGTCCCTGATAGAGGGCCTTGTACTCGCTGCCCTCCTTATCGAGCAGACGGCCGTCGGCGCTACTGGCGGGGATGAAGGGGTCAATCAGTTCGGTGCCTTCGCGCTTCGAATACATCGTGTTCTGGTCGAGCTCGCAGGCTGTGCTGTGCTGGAAACCGTAGAACACATAGGCACGGTAGCCCTTGTTGTAGTCCTTGTCTTTCTTGTTGGTGATATTCTCGACGAACACCGAGGGGTCGAAGTCGATGAGTGAGCCAGGCAGACAGCGTGTGCCGTCCTCAGTCAGGTTGACGGGTACGAAGGGGCCGTCGGGACGGTCGCCCTTGCACACCATCGGCGTGCGTCCCCAACCGCGGCTATGAGGATAGAGCCAATAAGTCTTCTTGCCCGTTGTCTTGTCGACAATCTCCACCAGGTCGGGAGCGTACATTGTGTCCCACTGACCGTTGACGAACCATGAGAAGATGGGGCCTTCATCGCGCCACTGTGTCAAGTCCTCTACAGGTGCCGACCACATGCGGATATCGGGGCCGCAATAGGCCGTGTAGGTTACGTCGTGTGAGCCGATGATATAGGCACGTTGCTTGCCAGGATTGTCTGGGTCGTCAAACACGCGGGGCTCACCGTCGGGCAGGTGTTCCCACAGAGGGAGATAGGGGTTTTGCGCCAATGCCAAAGCAGCGCAACTCATTGCAAACGTGATGCTTAGGAATAGTCTTTTCATGGTCTTGTGTTATTTTAGTTTTGCGTTTTTCTCTAATTTCCAACCTTCGCGCTGAAGCAGCAGCGGGCTGTTGCCCTTGAACATACGAGCAGCCTTGCTGTCGCCCTTCAGCTGCCAGTCGAGCCAGGCCAAAGCGGCGACGGTGAACTCGCCGCCGTGAGGCTGACGATAGGTACCGCCGTGGCCAACAGGGTAGTTGACGGCGCAGGCGGGTACGTGCTTGATGCGGTGGAAGTCATCCATGCCGTTACCGTAGGCGATGTCGGTCTCGCCGCCAAGGATATAGATGATGGGCGTGTGAATCTCCTCCAGCTTCTCCTTGGGAGGCATGGGCATGCCACCTACGGCCTGGTTGGCGTTCTGCTGGTTGAAGAGGCCGCTGTTGCAGATCATCAACGTCGAGATGCGGGGGTCAGCGCAGTTGTAAAGCGTCTGCAGACCGCCGCATGACATGCCTGCTGCACAAATGTGCTTTACGTCAATCTTCTGATAGTAAGGCGACTGCGGGTCAGCGTTCTGGGCGATGGCCCAGTCGATGGAGGCTATCTGCTGCTCGGTCGTTGACATCGGGCCGCGGTAGGGCTTCTCCTCCAAGGGGATGTACCCCGTGGCGATGACAAGGTAGCCGTGCGATGCAATCTCGTTGAGGAACTTGAAGTGCTCCCAGGGTGAGTCGGTGCAGGCGCCGTTGCCCCATACGAGGACGGGCAGGGCCTTCTTCTTGCTAAAGGCCGAGAGGTCCAGCGGAGCAAAGACGGTGTGGGCAGGCAGCGTCGTCTCTTCCTTCATCACGGCCTTGAACGGGCCAGTGCCGCCATCCTCGACGATGCGTGACTTCACGCCGCCCATCTCCCACCAGTCGAAGTTGAAGAGCTTCGGGCCCTTACGGCCTTTGAAGACGAGGTAAAGGTCACGATTTGCGACCGGAGAGGTGAGAGGCGTGAGCTCAGCGGTGAGTGTCTGCCACTGCTCCCAGCCTCCTGTGCCAGGTACGCTGAGTGTGCCGAGGAGATCACCTCCGAGGCTGTCGAGATGCAGCTCGATCTGTCCGCCCCTGAGTCCGCTGGCTACGCGTGCCGTGAAGCTGGTGGGCCAGGCAGCGCCGAAGTCAACGTTCTGCAGCTTGATATAGTCGCCGTTGTGGATATCGGTGACGTAGACGCCGATGGCATCGTTCTGCTCGGTCTTCAGGCCTTTGGAGAAAGCCATCGTCTCAGCCTCTACATGACGGTAAGGACTGAGGGCATCAACGGGTTTGACTCCTTCATCGGTAGGCAAGATGGTGGGAAAACTGCCATCGGCATTGTATATGAACTCCTCCACGGCGACGCTGCGTCCGAAGCCGCCGCCGTTGGGCAGCTTGCCTGTGTGATAGAAGAAATAGCTGTGTCCTTTGTAGTCGGCTACGCCGCAGTGGTTTGTGAATGAGTTGGTCTCGCTGAGCGGCATGATGACTCCGGCATATTTCCAGGGGCCGGTGGGCGAGGGAGCTGTGCTGTAGCTGATGTGCTCAGGCACACCGCCGGCAGCATAGAGCAGCTGGTAGGTGCCGTTGCGCTTTGTCAGCCAAGGGCCTTCCACATAGCTGTCCTGATATTTCTTACCCGGCTCACGCCTGCCCATCATCGGACCGCCGAAGGCCTCCTCGGTCATGTCGAGACGTCCCAGCTCGCCGCTGTAGGAGATCATGTCGCGGTTGAGCTTCAGGTAATAGCACTGCGGGTTACCCCACATCAGCCATGCCTGGCCGTCGTTGTCGATGAAGACGGTGGGGTCGATGTGATCCCATGAGCCGTTTTCGAAGAGGGGCTTTCCGAGGGCATCCTTGAAGGGACCGGTAGGTGTGTCGCCTACTGCCACGCCTATGGCCATGCCGCCGGAGAGCTTCGAGTGGGCGCAGATGTACCAGTAGAATTTGCCGTTGCGGGCTACACACTGCGAGGCCCAAGCACGGTCGTCGGCCCAGGAGAAGCTTTCCAGGGCGAGCGGTGAGCCGTGGTCGGTCCAGTTCACCATGTCGGTGGTGGAATACACGCGCCACTCCTGCATCCAGAAGAAGTCGGCGCCGTCCTCGTCGTGGCCTGTGTAGACATACATCGTCCCGTCGTGTACCATCGGTGCAGGGTCGCTGGTGCACCATGTCTGCACGAAGGGATTCTGTGCCTTTGCGGCCAAGGCTGCCATCAGGCAGCCACAGATGATTGTTGCTTTCATCATAGCTGTTGTGGTGTTATTAGGTTGTTTTGAAAATCTTAAAAGTATAGCCTTGCTCCATGAGCCACTCAATGCTCTGGGGCAAGGCTGTGCGTAGTTTATCGATGGCCTTTAGTGAGTCGTGAAAGGTGATGATGGAGCCTGGTCGGGAGTAGCGCTTTACATTGTTTAGGATGTCTTCAGCGGTCATCCACTTGGAATAATCACGTGTGACCAGGTCCCACATCACCACCTTGTATTTTCTTGATAGCCAAGCATACTGGCTGAGCCTCATCCAGCCGTGTGGCGGCCGCATATAGTGGCTGCGTATGTAGGCATTGGCTTTCTCTACATTGTACATATATTCCTTGATGCTGTGACGGAAGCCGCTGATGTGGTTGTGGGTGTGGTTGCCCACCAGATGACCCTCGGCCTTGATTTGTTCAAACAGCTCAGGATATTTTCTCACGTTGTCGCCCACCATGAAGAAGGTGGCCTTGACGCCATAGTGGCGCAGCGTGTCAAGGAGGAAAGGCGTGGATTCCGGGATGGGGCCGTCGTCGAACGTCAGGTATACTGAACGCTCTCGACGGTCCATTCTCCATAGGGCTTTCGGGTAGAGCCAGCGGAGGTATACGGCTGGTTGCTCGATAATCATATTGCCTGATTCCTCAGCGTTGTTTTAATTGTCCGCCTTTACTGATGAATTTCTTGAGCAGATCCATTTGCTGCTCCTCAAGTTCTTCTGCCTTCTTGCTGTCTATTGCACCATAGAAACTCCTGATGTAGCTCAGAAGCTGGAAGTGCATGTCACACTCGCTATTGTAATCCTTCATTACTTCGTCTTTAAACGACTCATAGTAAGTCAGATACTGCGTGGAGCGCTTCCACAAACCGTCGAGGAGGGGACGAGCCTTTGCGGCGATGGTGGGGTCGTCCTGTCCTATGCGGACATAGAGCTGAGCCTCGAAGAGCGACGATTCGTCGTAGGGCACATTCACTGCAGGCAGCTCCTTGTCGAGCTTAGCCAGCACCTTCAGGGCCTTCTCGTATTTCTCGTTGGCCAGCTGTGTCAGGGAGTCGACAGCGCCTACATATTCTGCCTGGTCGAGCAGGTCATCGCCTTCATTCACGAGCTCCGTGGCAAGGTCGACCATCAGTCGGCGGTGGGTACGGCACATACGCAGGACGGTCTCGTCGAGATAGATGCCCGGTGTGCTGACGCCTCCGAACTTGAAGCGTTCCATCACGTTCTTGTAGGTCTTCTCGGTATCATAGTTGGTCATACCGGGTTCCGTCGTGTTGTAGGGTGTGAGACGATAGACAAGACCCTCCTGTACGAAGTGGTTGCCGAGGTTCATGAGGTTCTCGCCGCCAACGGTCATGGCCACATAGATAGGCCGCTCCCAGTTGCAGTTGGCCAGCAGCTCGAGCATCATCAGCTTGCTCTTCGTGAGGTAACGCATGCCGCGGAGTGAGATGGCCATACGGTCGGGGATGCTGTTGAGGCTGTCCTCATGAGTGACCAGGTTCTCGCCCTGGATGAGCATACCGCTGCGCAGCACGGCTTCCTTGTCGATGGTGATGTAAACCGTATCGGTGGGGATGCAGTGGTAGTCAGGGTTGATGGGGTCTTGCACCCAGTATTTCAGCACGTTCTTCAGCTCGAAGGGATCGTCGCCCCATGACTGGCGGGCCACGTCGGGCGTCTCCTCGTAGATAGCACGGATCTGGTCCTTAAGCTGCGAAATGACATATACGACATCGTTGGTGCCCGACACGTAGTTCAATCGGGGCCATGTGATGGGCAGTCCCGGCGAGTCGTAGGCCGGACGCACCATCTGGTCGATGTACCAGTCGGTGCTGAGATAGCTCAGGTTGCAGACGCGGGCGTCGGTCCTGAAGCCCTCGGTGTCCTGGTTGTACCACAAGGGGAAGGTGTCGTTGTCGCCGTTGGTGAAGATGATGGGGTTGCCCTCATCCTGCAGCGACATCAGGTAGTTTTGGCCGAAGTCACGGCAGGTATAGCGTCCTGAGCGGTCGTGGTCGTCCCATGTCTGCGATGCCATCTGTATAGGCACTATCAGGCAGACGAGCGACACGACGGCGGCCATTGCCAGGCGCATCTGCTTGCTCTGGTTCTTGATCAGCTTGTTCAGCCAGCAGATGATGGCAGCTACGCCCATGCCGCACCAGATGGCGAAGGCATAGAACGAGCCGGCGTAGGCATAGTCGCGCTCACGGGGCTGATAGGGTGTCTGGTTGAGGTAGAAGACGATAGCCAGGCCTGTCATGAAGAACAGGAAGAACACCACCCAGAATTGCTGGATGCCCTTGCGCCCACGGCTCAGCATCTGCCAGAACAGTCCCAGCAGACCGAGGATGAGCGGCATGCAGTAGAACACGTTACGGCCCTTGTTGTTCTTCAGCTCGTCGGGCAGCAGCGACTGGTCGCCGAGGAAGTAGTTGTCGATGAACGAGAAGCCGGTCAGTGCATTGCCTTTCTCACGCTCGCCGTAGCCCTGTATGTCGTTCTGGCGGCCTACGAAATTCCAGAGGAAGTAGCGCCAGTACATATAGTTACACTGGTAGGAGATGAAGAATTTCATGTTGTCCCAGAAGCTGGGAATGGTGATCTTCTCGCCGGGATAGAGTTTCGAGTCGACCTGTGAGCCGCTCAGACCGCCTATCCATGACTTGTAGAAGCAGACGTGGCATGTTCCGTATGAGCCGCTGCACAGCTGGTCGTCAGTATGGCCGGGAGCTTTCTGCGATGAGTACATGCGGGGGAAGAAGACGTTCTGCGCATAGACGGCTTCCATCTTGTGGTCGGCTACGAAGTATTCGTCGGGATCGTCGGGATGCACCTTCTCCTTCTGCTGGTAGATGGGTGCCTTCTCGTTGATCTTCTGATAGCCGTTGTTGTCGATCTCGGGCTCCGAGGCGAAGGTCTGGCCGTAGAACAGCGGACGGTCGCCGTACTGGTCGCGGCTCAGGTAGCTGCCGAGCGTAAAAATGTCCTCGGGCGAGTTCTGGTCCATCGGCGGGTTGGCGCTCGAGCGGATCACGATGACGGCATACGTCGAGTAGCCGATCATCAGCATCAGCATGCAGAGCAGCGTTGTGTTCTTCAGGCGTGCCGAGATGAGGGGCATGGGATTCTTGATGTTGCCGGTGCGGCGGAACAGTACAAAGCCCAGTATGATCAGCACGATGATGCCGATGACGAAGGCGCTCCAGCCGTAGCCGTAGAACGGTACGCCCAGCAGGCCGAAGCCACAGAGGAAGGCGATGTTCTGGCGCTTCCAGTTCTGCTCCGTGGCATGCTGCGTCTCGTAGATGGCCCAGATGACGCTGCCGATGAGCAGCACCATGTAGACATAGAGGCCCGTGTTGAATGGCATGTGCAGGGTGTTGACGAAGAACAGCTCAAACCATCCGCCCACGGTGATGATGCCGGGCACCACGCCGTAGAGCACGGCGGCGAGAATCACGAATGAGACAACGAGTGCAAACAATGCGCCCTTGGCGTTGGCATTGGGGAAACGCTTGAAGTACCACACCAGCACGATGGCAGGCAGGCACAGCAGGTTCAGCAGGTGGACGCCTATCGAGAGGCCCGTCATATACATAATGAGCACCAGCCAGCGGTCGGCATGCGGCTCGTCGGCGTGCTCCTCCCATTTCAGGATGAGCCAGAACACCACGGCGGTGAAGGCCGAGGAGTAGGCGTATACCTCACCCTCGACAGCCGAGTACCAGAATGTGTCGCTGAACGTATAGATGAGTGCACCCACCAGGCCTGATGCCTCGATGGCGATGAGCTTCCAAGGTTGAGAGTTGAGTGTTGAGTGTTGAGTGACATTTGTGTTGCCTGTAGAGGTAACGTCTCTCAACTCTAAACTCTCATCACTAAACAATAAGCGGCGCACCAGGTGCGTGATGCTCCAGAAGAGGAAGAGGATACAGGCTGCCGACAGCAGGGCGCTCATCGTGTTCACCATGCGTGCCACCTGGGCAGGGTCGCTGGTGAATTGTGAGAAGAGGTTGGCCGTCAGCATGAAGAAGGGTGCGCCGGGCGGGTGGCCTACTTCAAGCTTATATCCGGTGGTGATAAACTCAGGACAGTCCCAGAATGAGGCCGTAGGCTCGATGGTGGAGCAATAGACGAAGGCGGCGATGAAGAAAGCCAGCCAGCCCATCACATTGTCCACGATGCGAAATTGTTTCATTGTCTATTGTTGAGTGTTTGTTGAGTGACAAAAATTCAAAAACTGCGCGCAAAGGTACGAAATAATTATGAATAATGGATTGGGAAACCATTATTTTTTCTTAACTTTGCCCCAAAATTGATAAAATATCGTAAACAGCATGAAAAATTGGAGTAAAAAGACGATGGCGTGGCTGCTGATGCTCACGCCAATGGCAGTCTTTGCCCGCGAGGCCACCGTCACCTCGCCCGACGGCAAGCTGCAAGTGACCATTAACGACAACGGCGGACGCGCCACCTATGCCGTCACCCTTGACGGGCAGCCCATGCTGCTGCCTTCCGCCCTGGGCTTCAAGGCCGACTTCGGCGACTTCACCCAGGGGCTGAAGATCACCAACACCAAGGCCGGGCAGATAGACCGCTGCTACGAGATGCGGCAGGTGAAGCAGTCGCACATCCACTATGAGGCCACCCTGCTCACCGTCGATTTCGAGAACACCCAGCAGCAGCGCATGTCGGTGGAGTTCTCCGTCAGCAACAACGACCTCGGCTTCCGCTATCTCATTCCCCGTCAGAAGGACGACAACCCCAAGAGTGCCGTCATTCTTGAGGAATCCACCGCCTTCTGCCTGCCTCAAGGCACCACCACCTTCCTCACCCCGCAGAGTGGCGAGATGGTGGGGTGGGAGCGTACCAAACCCAGCTATGAGGAGGACTATCATGCCGATGCCCCGATGACCGAGCGCAGCCAGTTCGGCAAGGGCTACACCTTCCCCTGCCTGTTTAAGATAGGAGATGGGGCCAATGGGACCAAAAAGACCAATAACGGCTGGGTGCTCATCAGCGAGACGGGTGTCAGCAGCGCCTACTGCGGCAGTCGTCTTTCAGACTATTCTCTCACCTCTCACCCCTCACCTCTCACCTCTTCGGGCTTCTATCAGATTGCCTATCCCATGCCCGGTGAGAACAACGGCAATGGCACATCGTCGCCTGGCATCTCCCTGCCCGGGCAGACGCCTTGGCGCACTGTCACCGTCGGTAACTCATTGAAACCCATCGTGGAAACCACCGTTGCCTATGATTTGGTTGAACCTCTCTACGAACCCTCCATCGACTATCAGAGCGGCCGCTACACATGGTCGTGGCTCATCTGGCAGGACAACTCCATCAACTACGACGACCAGGTGCAGTTCATCGACCTCGCCTCCGCCATGGGCTTCGAGCTCTGCCTCGTCGACAACTGGTGGGACCAGAATATCGGCCGTGATCGCATGGCCGAGCTGTCGCGCTATGCACAGTCGAAGGGGGTCTCGCTCATGCTCTGGTACAACAGCAACGGCTACGAGAACAACGCCCCGCAGACGCCCCGCGACTGCATGAGCAACTCCATTGCCCGCGACCGCGAGATGGCCTGGCTCCGCAGCATCGGCGTCAAGGGCATCAAGGTCGACTTTTTCGGCGGCGACAAGCAGGAGACCATGCGCCTCTATGAGGACATCCTCTTCGATGCCAACCGCTACGGCCTGCAATGCATCTTCCACGGCTGCACCCTGCCCCGCGGATGGGAGCGCATGTATCCCAACTATGTGGCCTCCGAGGCCGTGCTCGCCTCCGAGAACGTCTTTTTCAGCGAGGGACACGCCCGCACGCAGGCCTTCGAGCTCTGTATGCACCCCTTCTGCCGCAATGCCACCGGCACCATGGACTGGGGCGGCATCATCATGAACAAGAATATCTCGAAGGACAACAAGAGCCGCCACCGCCGCTACACCACTGACATTTTCGAGATGGCCTCCGGCATCACCAACCAGACCGCCATCCAGTGTGTGGCCATGCAGCCCAACAACCTCGGCGAGCTGCCGCAGTTTGAGCTCGACTGGCTGCGTGCCATGCCCACCACGTGGGACGAGACATGCTTCATCGACGGCTATCCCGGCCGCTACGTCGTCCTTGCCCGCCGCCACGGCGACGACTGGTATGTCGTGGGCCTCAATGCCCAGCAGGAGCCGCTGAAGCTCACGCTTACCCTGCCTATTTTCCCTGCCAAGACACAGCTGAAATACTATGTCGACGACCCGAAGACAGGCCAGCCCGTCCTCACCACGCTGAAGACCGACAAGCGCCAGCAGCTGCGTGTCGAGATGCAGCCCAACGGCGGTCTCATCCTGCAGCAATAAACGAGAAAAGGCAGTTCAGGCAAAAAAGGGCTGAAAACGCAAGTTTTCGGCCCTTTGAAGTGTGAAAATGTAGTTAATTTTGGCGCAAAACGACTAATCGACTAATCGACTAATCGGCGAATTCTCGCCATTTCACACCCATTCCACCTGCATGTCGTTGAGTGCTTTGTTGCGCAGCACCAGCAATTTGACGGTCAGGTGATGGGTGTCAATTTGCATCCGGTTGAAGCTGACTCCATATCTCGTCCATTGATTCATGATGAAGCCGACTACCAACCCGAGGGCAAAGGGAGTGTTCACGCGGATGACGGCCGACTGGTCGGTCTCTGCCTCTACTGTGAAGAGTGTGGGCAGCTCGCGTTGCATCTCACTAAGATGCGAATCTCGAATCGTACTCATAGGCTAGATGGTGTCTTGGATTTTCTGATACACACCTTGCTTGACGCGCTTGACAATTCCAGCCTCCACCCATCTACGCACCTGGCTGCTTGCTGCCCTATACGAGAGATTTGCATCCTGCTCTACGTCCTTCAGCGTGAACTGCCTGGGCAGGTTGTTGTAGGCAAAGCTGTTCTGAGAATTCTTCACTCTCGGCTTCATGTCGCGCTCGGCATTGTCCCAGCTTTCCTGCAGCATGCGCCCAAAGAAGAAATCCTGCCAGTAGATGATGGCCTCGTAGATGAGTGTCGAGAACTCGAGGTCGCTCTTCTCCACCTTCATCAGCTTGACGGGGTCAGCCTCTTTCTTCTTCTCGGCTTCGAGAACGGCACGCTCCATGATGCGGGGCACGGTGAACCAGGTGGCATAGAATACGGCACGCTTGCGCAGGTAGTCGAGCACCTTGTCATGCTCCAGCTCGGCCTGCACTGCTGAGTCCTCACAGAGTTTGTAGACGTGGTCGACCAGTTTCTTGATGGGCATCTCGCCTGACAGCTTGTCGAACTTGAAGGCCCATTGCTGCAGCTTGCAGCGTTTCTCATGGTTGAGGTTCTTGTTGCCCTTGCCTATCATCTTATAGCTGGAGCCCAGCATCTTGAAGATAGCCATTCGTGAGCAGAGGCCGTCATTGACATTGCGTGGCGTCACCTTGCGGTTGAGCGAGATAGGTGTGCCTGATATCACGCTGTTGTAGAAGATTTGCAGCACGTCATTGATGCTGTCGTTGTTGGCGAAGTCCACGCCCGTGAACTCGTTGTGGAAGGCCTTCAGCTCGATGTCGTGCTTGGCTATCCAGTTGCCGCCGCTCTGTGCCGACGTGTTACTGTCGAGCTCGGAGTCGAAGGTGTAGAGGTGGAGGGGGAATTTCTCTCCGTCTCTCTCCTCCACGGCATTGAGCTGGCGGCGGTAGAAGATGGCGTTGGAGGTTTTCGAGGGCAGGTAGCGGATGACGTACTCAGGCCGCTTGAGGGCATCGCCCTTCTGCGCCTTGGTGCTGGTGCTGCGCTCCTTCTGCTGCCGCTTGTACTCCTTCTCGGCATCGCGTCCCACCTTGTCGGCAGCGATGACGGGGCCCATGATGATCTTATCCATCTTCTCGGCCTCGCCCTTGCCGCTGGCAGGGTCGCCGATGAGGTAGGCCTGGGGGTTCATGCGCTGCATCTCGCCGTCGAAGTGCTGATAGTAGCATCGCGTCAGCAGCGTGCAGTACATGGTGCCTGCCGCGAACACGCCGCCCAGCTTGTTGTAGTCCTCCATGCGGTAGGTGGGCAGGTCGTAGATTTCGGTCATCAGGGGTTTCAGCCTTTCCCAGAATAAAGAATACGTGGAAAGAAGAGCTTTTGAAACCTCCTCGTCTTTCTTGCTCTCCTTGCCCTTGTCCTCGAGCAGGGCAGATACTTTCTTGGGCATGGTAAGGTATAACTTACGCCCGACAACATCGGTGCAGATGTCGGTTATCTCCCCCTCGCCTCGCTCAGCAATGATTTCCTGTACGAAGGGTGCAAGGAGCAAAACGGCCTTGATGTTAGCAGGCTGGTTGTCGCAGAGGTAGCGCAGGTCGGCGGCCAGCTTCAATGCTGACAGATGCCGTGCCCCAACTTCGGGGGTGCCGTTCTGCTTGATCCAGCGGTCGACGATTGTCTGGAAGGGGATGCCGTTGTACGAATAGGCAGACTCTCCCCCTGCCCCTCCCTTGTAGGGAGGGGTGCAATTACCTTGCACGCCCTTCTTTGTGCTCGCACTCTCCGCCTTTGAGGTATCTCCTCCCCTCCCTGACAGGGAGGGGTTGGGGGAGAGTCTGCTGTCCCCTCGACGATACTGTTCC
>JAGAAJ010000138.1 GCA_017615355.1 Prevotella sp. | reverse complement strand
ACACAGGTCGTTTGATAACTTTGTGGTCAATCTGTTGGGAGCACTGGCTGCCTATTGCTTCTTTCCGAAGAAACCATGCATAGCATGTGAGAGGGTTGTCGACAATCAATTAGCCATCTTCTGAATTCGTCGAACTCACGTAGTATTACTATGAAGTAGGCCAGGAGGCCACTCCACTAACGTTGACGCCTGGTGAATATCCGAACCTGGATGAGGAAATAACGGAGATTCCATACGGCTTTACCAGCACTGGTATTAGTCAACAAACTTTGTATTTGTACATGGACCTCAGCAACTGGAGGAGAGTGGGCATCCAGAGCATCTACCGCGGCGGTGGTGAGGAAAACAGGTCAAAAATTTTCTGGTTTGCATTGTATGATTACAAAATGACTGTTCCGGCACAGAGCTATGCCACCTTCTATATAGACGATGCTGTGACGATTGATGCTGCTAGCGCAAAGAAAGGTGCCAAGCTATTCACCGTTACGGAGGTCAGCCCTGACGCCGTAATGATCAGCCCGATAGAAGCTGCCGACAGCAATATGCCGATGGTGGTATACAACGGCAGCGACAAGAGAATGAAAATCAGGTTCATTCCTACCGACGTCCCCACAGAGCCGACTATCCCCGCTGCCGAATTCAAGGGCACCCTCGAAGAGCAGGATATAGATGTCACCTCCGATGACACCGACTTCTTTATCAGCGACGGCACCGGCTTCGTGCTGGTGAAGGGTACTGGCACTATTGGCGCCAACAAATGCTGGCTCGAGGTGAACAATGCCACACCGCTGAGCTCACGTCTCAACATCGTGATTGCTGGCAGCGAGATAACAGGCATCACTGGTGTGAACCAAAACGATTACCAAAACGAAAACCGTTATTACGACCTGCAGGGCCGCTGCGTGGCTCAGCCCACAAAGGGTATCTATATCCTGAATGGCAAAAAGGTGGTGGTGAAATAACAAAAACGAAGACGAAAACCAAAACGAAAACAGTAAATTTCACAAATTAAAAGAAAAAGATTATGAAAAAGATCATTATATTTCTCATCACATTGCTCGCGACGACAGGCGCAAGGGCTGATGAGCTGACAGTCTTTGACGGAACAGACACAAGCGGTTTTGTTCCTGTTTACGGGTGGTATGCCAATTATTACAATAAGTGTGAGTTTCTGATGCCTGCATCGGATCTTGAGGCTATGGCCGGACAATCTATCAATTCCATGACATTCTATGCCAGGCAAAGCAGCGTGGATTGGGGAGCCTCCTTCCTGGTGTTTATTAAGGAAATAGAGGATGCAACCATCACTGCCTTCTCAGGCCCAGGCACCATTGTATATGAAGGTTCCCTTAGCATCGAAGATGGCGAAATGATTGTTGAGTTCAGCACCCCATATGAATACAATGGAGGCAACCTGATTATCGGCATCTATCAGACCGGAAAGGGTTCAAATTATTCAAGCTTATGGTATGGACAAAGAGTCGTGTATTCTAGCGTGCAGGGATTCAACTATAACTCGCTGGATGATATTACTGCAAGGCAGCGCCACTTTCTCCCCAAGACGACGTTCACCTATAAAAGCAGCACACCTCCCATTCACGAGCTGACCCCAATTTATGACACAGAGCTTGGCACAGTGGCGTTCACAGTTGGCGACAGCGAAGATCCTGTTACTGAAGCCGCTGAAGGCGACGAAATGACCATTACCGTCACGCCAGCATCTGATGACATCCGTGTCCGCAAGATTGGCGGTCGCTGGTACACCGGATGGGGAGCAGCCAAAGCACGCTCCAATGCTAAAGGCACCAATATCCTTCTCCCAGAGATTCAGCTGACTCCAGTGGAAGGCGTTGAAAACCAGTGGACCTTCACCATGCAGGACTACAACGCTGAAATCATCGTCATGTTCTGGAGCAACGACGACATTATTGAACTGATACGCCTTGAGATGATTGCCGCAGCAAAAATCCTAAACGTATACGGCAACACTATGAACCCAGCGGAAATAACGCCGATAGTGATTGCCATTAACGATGCTAATTTCCTGCTGAAACGCCACGAAGGCGGCGATGTCATCTCCATTGACGAGGCGATGGAGCTCTACGAGAGGCTAAAGGCAATCACCGACCGATATGCTAATATCGTGACGGGAATCAAGAACATGAACGAAAACGAAAACCGTTATTACGACCTGCAGGGCCGCCGCGTGGCTCAGCCCACCGAGGGATTCTACATCAAGAATGGAAAAGTGGTCATGGTGAAATAATCTTAGACAAGAATGATAAAGCAAAGCACCTGCCCAGCGGCAGGTGTTTTTTTTATAAAATTGTAGGAATAATTTGGTGATTTACAATATATTCACTAAATTTGCAACCGATAATATTACGAAATGACATAAACCATAAACTCAACAAATAACCACTAAAACCAAACAACTATGAGAATGAAAAGAATTACCCTCCTGACGCTGGCATTACTTGTGATGTCGGTCACTGCATTTGCGCAGAACGCTACCCTGCAGGCCTATACCTATTCTTTTTCACAATCCATGAATGGCTGGACAACTATCGATGCCGATGATGACGGATATGAGTGGTTCTTAATTACTGATAAACCTACTATTTTGGGGCATGACGGCCAACCTGGCCTTGCGACCTCTGCCAGCTATTTTAATACTGTCCTTTATCCAGACAACTATTTGGTATCGCCGAAGATGAAGCTGGACGGCAGTATCACGTTCTGGGCTTGCGCTCAGGATGCTAGTTGGGCAGCAGATCATTTTGGTGTAGCGGTTTCTACCACTGGTAATACCAATCCTTCTGACTTTATAATGCTAGACGAATGGACGATGACGGCCTCGCGCTCGTTGGCTCCACGCCGTGTACAGGGAAAATGGTATGAGTACGAAATAGACCTGAGCAGTTTCGAAGGCGCTGAGGGCTATGTGGCCATCCGCCACTATAACTGCAACGACATGTTTCGCCTGAATGTGGATGACATCACACTCACAACCACTGAGTTGAAGGATGAATATGATCCGGATTTGGAAAAGCCTGAATTAGTAATTGTTTATCCTCCTGCTGGGCTGGCGACTGAAGACTGGACTGTTGCCAGATACTACCACCAAGGTGACGATATTGATAATGATAATAAGCCTGGAGTAGCAGAGGAGAAAGTTCTTCAGGTAGGTTTCGACGGTAATGATGTCTACGTCCATGGCTTTAGCTATTATAGCAATTATATTGAAGAAGATTCGGAAAATTGGATTAAGGGAACCTTGAGTGACGATGGTAAGAGTATCACATTTGCCTCTGGACAGTATTATGGTAGCTATTCTGGAGACATGTACAGTTTTTTCTTTGCAGCATATGACTTGAATACAAGCTCTTTGGCTCCTGTCACTGTAGCTTATGACGCAGAGGCTGGTACGATGACTTGGCCTACAGATGTACTGATTATAGAGAATGGCACATTTAAGGGAACAGACGAAATGTATGGCTACTTCACCGAAATTACAGCTATGGTGAAAGGTGTAGCCCCCAATCCCCTCGCAGCTCCTGACATTGTCACCGCTGAGTACCTCTTCAAGGCTAAGAGCTTAAGTACAGACGGGCAAACTGGTGAACTCGTTACATCGGACTATAATCGGCGCGTACAGGTCGGCATCGGCATCAATGAGATTTATGTAAAGGGGCTGTGTGAGGATATGCCCGACAGCTGGATCAAGGGTACTTTTGATTCCAAAACCAACCTTGCGACCTTCCCTACCGGCCAGCACTTCGGCACCTATGACCCATGGGAAGGCACCGGTTGGGCGGGTTATGATGTCCAGGAGTTCTTCTTCGCCGGCTATGGAGAAAATGGCTTGGAAGACGTGGTAATGGCCTTCAATGAGGATACCGGCGTGTTCACGATGGTAAGCCCCGCCTATATGCTCATCAATGCCTATTGGCTGCTACCAGAACCCTACCAGGTATTCGAGGATGTTGAGTTAGTGCCCATACCTGACGTTGCCGCCATTCCAGCCCTGCCTGAAATTATCGCTGCGTCGCAGACCGGAGATGATCCCTATATTAGTGTCAACATCCCCGTTGAGGACGAAGACGGCAATCCCATCCTGACCAGCAAGCTGAGTTATCAGTATTACTATGAAGTAGGCCAGGAGGTCACTCCACTGACGTTGACGCCTAATGAATATCCGAACCTGGATGAAGAAATGACGGAGATTCCATACGGCTTTACCAGTACTGGTATTAGTCAACAAACTTTATATTTGAATATGGACTTCAGCAACTGGAGGAGAGTAGGCATCCAGAGCATCTACCGCGGCGGTGGCAAAGAGAACAGGTCAGAAATCTTCTGGTACGCCATGTATGATTACAAACTGACTGTTCCTGCACAGAGCTATGCCACCTTCTATATTGACGATGCTGTGACGATTGATGCTGCTGATGCAGAGGCCGGTGCCGAGCTTTACACCGTGACGGAGGTCAACAACAATGCTGTGGTCATCAGTCCGATAGATGCCGCCGACAGCCAAACACCGATGCTCGTCTACAACGGCAGCGACAAGAAGATGAAAATCAGACTCATTCCTACCGATGCACCCACAGCGGAAACTGTCCCCGCTGCTGAATTCAAGGGTACACTCGAGGAGCAGGAGATGGGTGCCAGCAATGCCGATACCGACTACTTCGTCTGCGACGGCACCGCTTTCTTCAAGGTGAACCAATCGGGCACCATCGCCGCCAACAAGTGCTGGCTCGAGGTGAGCAAGGACACACCGGTGAGCGCACGCCTTAATATTGTATTGAACGGCAGCGAGGCAACAGGCATCACTGGCATGAACCAAAACGAAAACGAAAACCAATATTATGACCTGCAGGGCCGCCGCGTGGCTCAGCCTGCTAAGGGATTCTATATTCTCAACGGCAAAAAGGTCGTGGTAAAATAACGAAAACGAAGACGAAAACGAAAACAGCAAATTTCACGAATTAAAAGAAAAAAGCATATGAAAAAGAAGATATTTATGTTTCTCGTCGCAATGCTATCGACGACAGGTGCATGGGCAGATGAGCTGACTGTCTTTGACGGAACGGCAATAAACCATAATGTACCAGCCAATATTTATTATTTTGATGACTTTACACGTAGTCAGTATGTGATACCCGCCAGCGAATTGTCCAGTGTGGCAGGAAACAACATCACGAGTCTAAAGTATTACACCACCTCTGATAATGTTCCATACACGACAGTGAGTTCTGTCATAGTATATCTGAAGGAGGTGAACTACACTGCTATAAGTGCCTATGAGAATCCGGACGATTGCACTACTGTTTATTCTGGTACACTCGATATCGTAAGTACTGACAAAGGAGGTGAGATGACCATCGAATTCGATCAACCTTTCGAATATAGCGGAGGCAACCTTTTGGTAGGTATCGAGAACACAACTGATTTCAGTTATAAAAAAATTAATTTCTATGGTCAGACTGCAGAGAATGCATCTATCTCGGGAAGTAATGGCAGTAGTACGAGCGGAGTCACAGCCAACCAACAAGACTTCATCCCCATGACAACCTTCACCTATGACGCCCCTCCCATTTACCATCTGACCCCAGTGTATGACTCAGAGCAAGGCACTGTGGTGTTCACTGTGGGCGATAGCGAAGAGCCTGTCACAGAAGCCTTAAAGGATGACATCGTCACCGTCACCGTCACGCCCAAGGAAGACTTCGCTGTCCGCAAGATCAGCGGAATCTGGTGTTCCACATGGGAGGGCGCTGCCGCACGTGGCGACCAAAGTAGCATTGGCATCGCAGAGATTGAGCTTACACCCTTGGAAGGAATAGCAAACCAGTGGACCTTCACCATGCTGGCTCACGATGTCGAAATCAGCATCGTGTTCTGGAGCAACGACGACATTATTGAACTGATACGCCTTGAGATGATTGCCGCAGCAAAAATCCTAAATGTATATGGCAACACTATGAACCCTGCGGAAATAACACCGATAGTAATTGCCATCAACGATGCTTATTTCCTGCTGAAACGCCACGAAGGCGGTGATGTCATCTCCATTGACGAGGCGATGGAGCTCTACGAGAGGCTAAAGGCAATCACCGACCGATATGCTAATATCGTGACGGGAATCGCTGGTGTGAACCAAAACAACAACCAAAACGAAAACCGTTATTACGACCTGCAGGGCCGCCGCGTGGCTCAGCCCACAAAGGGACTCTACATCAAGAATGGAAAAGTGGTCGTGGTGAAGTAAGCGAACACGAATGACTCGAATTTTGCGAATCATTCTATGATAAAGAAAAGCACCTGCCCAGCGGCAGGTGTTTTTTTATTAAAGTATCATTTCCATCGTTGTCTTCTGCACTTGCATGCCCATGTTTCTGTAGAAACTTAATGCGGCATCATTTCCCTCCCACACGTTGAGGGTGACATGGTGACAACCGATGTCCCTGGCATAGTCGCGCACATGTTCATACAATGACTTCCCGACGTGTTGGCCACGGGCATTCTCGTCCACACAGATATCGTCGATATATAATGTCTTGACGTCCTGTAGCAGCTTGTCGTCCTTCACCTCCGTGACCTGGCAGAAGGCATAGCCCTTCACCTCTCCGTCATCATACACAAAGATGGGCTTGCTGTCGTCGCTGAGCAAGGCCTCCAGCTCCTGCTCATCATACTTGGTGGTGTGGGGCTTAAACAAGTCCGGGCGTATCACATGATGCACCATGTTCACCTGATGCAGCAGGGCGATGATACGCTCAATGTCGCCGCTATTCGCTCTTCTTATCATTCCTGTATTCATTTATCTGACGATGCAAAGATACATCATTTGGTATCATCTCCCAAATCTTTTTTTCATTTTTGTTGTCGCACTGTGCCGTTTCAAATAAAAAAGCACCAAAATAATGTGTAAATTTGCGAAATTCAAACACCATGATGACGCAAATTACACATCATTACGTCAGTTCGGGATAAGAAAGTCGTTTAAAAATTTGGTAATCACAAAGATTTTTTGTACCTTTATAGGTGATTTCCAGTTACTTATAAAGCTTAACAAAAGAAACCATTATGATTACCGAGTACAAAATTACAGAAATT
>JAGAAJ010000137.1 GCA_017615355.1 Prevotella sp. | reverse complement strand
TTTCAGTAATTTTGTCCTCGGTAAACATTAGCGATATTCTTTAGTTCAACTTTATGGGTGGTACTACAAAGTTACTAAAAATATCGCTAATTACCTAATAATCAGATGATTATTTTTAAATGTTTTCATCGAACTCACGTTTATTAAGTGATTAAAAAATGAGAAAACTATTAGTATTCGCGTTGCTGTTGCTGGGTATCAGCACGCAGGCTGTTGAACGACAGAAGCTCAACTTCAATGCCGACTGGCGTTTGTGCGTTGGCGATTATCCTGAGGCTGTCGAGGCTTCGTTTGATGATAGCCAGTGGCAGCGAGTAACACTACCTTATGCTTTTAATGGCGACGAGGCGTTTCGTAAGGATATCGTAGACCTGACAGACACCATCTGCTGGTACAGAAAAAGATTTGAGATTTCTGAAACCTCAAACCTCAAAGTTTTCATCGAGTTCGAGGGCGTGCGTCAGGGAGCAGATGTCTATCTGAACGGATACCACGTGGGCTTTAGCGAGAACGGGGTAATGGCCTTCGGCTTTGACCTGACACCTTATATTGTAGAAGGCGAGAACGTGATTGCCGTGCGCTGCGACAACAGTTGGACCTACCGTTCTCGGACGCACGATAGCCGCTACCAGTGGAACGACAAGAACTTCAACGCCAACTACGGAGGCATCCCGAAGAATGTGTGGCTGCACATCACTGATAAGCTTTATCAGACCTTGCCGCTCTACTCGAATCTTGGTACGACGGGCACCTACGTCTATGCTACGGACTTTGACATTCCCAACCACAAGGCAGTGATTCATGCCGAGTCAGAAGTAAAGAACGAGGACGCGACATCGCATACATTTATATATAATATCCAGGTGCTCGATGCCGAGGGTAAGGAAGTAGCGAATTTCCACAGTGAACCTGTTACTATGCAACCTGGTGAGACACGCATTGTGAAAGCTCAGCAGTTGGTTGAAGGCTTGCATTTCTGGTCGTGGGGTTACGGCTACCTCTATACGGTTAGAACTTCTTTGGCAGCGGAAGCCTCCCCTATGGGGGAAGGTTTGGAGGGGGCTGACGAAGTCATCACCCGTACCGGCTTCCGCAAGACGCGCTTTGGCGAGGGTAAAATCTGGCTGAACGACCGTTGTCTGATGGTACATGGGTATGCCCAGCGTACCTCGAATGAATGGCCTGGTATAGGTTTGAGTGTACCTGCCTGGCTCAGCGACTACAGCAACGACCTGATGGTCCAGTCGGGCGCCAATCTGGTGCGCTGGATGCATGTCACCCCTTGGAAGCAGGACATCGAGTCAAGCGACCGTGTGGGACTCATCCAAGCCATGCCTGCCGGCGATGCCGAGAAAGACGTGGAGGGTCCTCGCTGGAATCAGCGCACCGAACTGATGCGCGATGCCATCATCTACAACCGAAATAACCCCTCGATTCTCTTCTATGAGTGCGGCAACGAGAGTATCAGCCGAGAGCACATGATGGAGATGAAGGCTATTCGCGACGAATATGACCCTTACGGCGGCAGGGCCATCGGCAGCCGCGAGATGCTTGACATCGACGAGGCGGAGTATGGTGGCGAGATGCTGTATATCAACAAAAGCAAGAAGCACCCGATGTGGGCAATGGAATACTGTCGTGATGAAGGCCTGCGCAAGTACTGGGACGAGTGGAGCTACCCCTACCACAAGGAGGGCGACGGTCCGCTCTATCGTAATCAGCCTGCACCCGACTATAACCATAACATGGACCAGTTTGCCGTTGAGATGGTACGCCGTTGGTATGACTACTGGCGTGAGCGTCCTGGTACAGGAACCCGTGTCTCGTCAGGTGGTGTTAAGATTGTCTTATCCGATACCAATACCCATCATCGTGGCGAGAAGCACTATCGCACCAGCGGTGTGGTCGATGCTATGCGTATCCCCAAAGATGCCTTCTATGCCCATCAGGTGATGTGGAATGGTTGGGTAGAGCCGGAAGCGAAACAGACTTATATCATAGGACATTGGAATTATCCCGCCAACACCATCAAACCCATATACGTCGTTTCGACAGGCAATGAGGTCGAACTGTTCCTGAATGGTAAAAGTTTAGGTAAGGGCACACAGAGCTACCGCTATCTCTTTACCTTCGATGATGTGCCCTATGAGCCAGGAACGCTGGAGGCTGTTTCTTCTGATGGTAGCCGTTACAAGCTGGAGACCGTGGGCGAACCCTATCAGCTGAAACTGGCAGCTATCACGAACCCTGAAGGGACGAAGGCCGACGGTGCCGATATGGTGCTCTTCCAAGTGGAGGTAGTTGACAAACAGGGACGCCGCTGTCCGCTTGACAATCGTATGATACACTTTGAGCTATGGGGCGAAGCCAAATGGATAGGCGGCATAGAATCTGGCGCAATGGCCGTCCCTGTGGAGTGTGGCGTCAACCGAGTCCTTGCTCGCACGACTACCAATGCTGGAGAAATATATCTGTCAGCTTACGCTGAGGGCGTTAAGCCTGCATATTTAACAGTTCATAGTGCAGAGTGCATAGTTCATAGTTCTCTGCCGCAGTTGACGCTTAAAGGTCACTTGGATAAGGGTGAGACGCCTTCTTTGCCATCGTATACTGAGCAGGCTCATGGCATCAACATCGTTTCAGCAAAGGCCGGCTTCGACTCCGAACATGCCTCACGTAGCTATGATGACAACGAGTTGTCTGAATGGAAGAACGACGGTCGTCTCTCTACCGCCTGGATTGCCTACAAACTCGAGCAAAAGGCGGTCATCGATGATATCTGCCTGAAGCTCACAGGTTGGCGTCTGCGCAGTTATCCCCTCGAAGTCTACGCCGGCAATAAGCTCATCTGGAGCGGTGAGACGGAGCGCAGCCTCGGCTACATCCATCTGACGCCTACCAAGCGAGTCAAGACCGACGAAATCACCATTCGCCTGAAAGGTGCAGGTAAAGACAAGGATGCCTTCGGCGGTATCGTAGAGGTGGCTCGGCCAACAGCTGGCGAGCTCGACCTCTTCAAAGCCAAGAACGGTGGGGATACCAACAACGAACTCCGCATCGTAGAAATAGAGTTGTACACAAATGCTTCTGCAAAATGAGAACAATACTAAGCGTTATTATACTTAGCCTTTCCTTGACGGGGTGGGCACAGTCAAAGGATTTAATCTTGGGCGGCGAGTTGAGCAACTCGGCTGCAACGTCGGTGAGTGATATTGGCGAGGTACTTCCTCGAATGAAAACGTTGGGGCTGAATACGGTGCTGGTGCCTGTCTATTGGGAACTAATGGAGCCTGTTGAGGGGCAGATGGACTTCACCCTTGTAGACCACACCATCGATATTGCGCGCCAGCATAGCTTAAAAATTGTTCCGCTATGGTTCGGCGCATGGAAGAACTCGATGTCGTGCTATGCGCCTGCATGGTTCAAGCGCGACGTGAAGCGGTTCCCACGAGCTGTGACTGCAGAAGGAAAACCGTTGGAGATTGCCTCATGCTTCAGCGACAACGTATTGCAGGCCGATTTGAAAGCCTTCTCTGCGCTGATGCAACACATTGCCGAGAAGGATCCGCAGCGCGAGGTGGTCATCATGATGCAGATAGAGAACGAAATCGGCATGTTGGAGTCGGCCCGCGACCACTCGTCATTGGCAGATAAGGCTTATTGTCAGCCTGTGCCGTCTGCCTTGCTTAAGGCACTAGGCATCAAGAAACAAGGCACTTGGGCTGAGGTCTTCGGCACTGATGATTATGCCGACGAGAAGTTTATGGCGTGGCACTATGCCTGTTATGTGGAGCATCTGGCAAAGGCTGCGAGGCGCATTCATGATATGCCGCTCTATGTGAATGCTGCGATGAACAGTAGGGGTCGCAAGCCTGGCGAATACCCGTCGGCAGGTCCGTTGGCGCATCTCGCAGACATATGGAAGGCTGGTGCCCCCAGCATCGAGATCCTCGCACCAGACATCTATGATACTGGCTTCAAGTCGTGGGCTTCGCAATACGCCATGCCTTTAAGACCACAAGATGGTGGGAAGGTGAAGAATCGTCTTTTTATCCCTGAGAGCCGCTGTTGCGAGAACAGCGGTGTTCGTGCCCTTTATGCCTTCGGGGAACATCAAGCCCTCGGTTTCTCGCCCTTTGCCATCGACCAGGCATCGCCGAAAGAGACAGAATCAGTAACGCAGGCGTATAATCTCTTGTCTCAGGTATTCAATGTAAAACCGCAGAATACATGGGGCCTTCTTTTCGACCAGGACGATAAAGAGCGTGTCATCGATGATGATGGTGTTGTGATGACGTGCCGCCATTATTTCACACTCCCCTGGGATGCCCGTGCTACTGATGGTTCGATATGGCCAGAGGGCGGAGCTATGCTTATCCGACTGGGCAAATACGACTATCTGCTGGCAGGCAGCGGTGTGGTAGTCGACTTCAAAACACGCACAGAGAAGCAGCAAGAGCAGCAGAAGCAATTAGGCGAAGACGGCTTCGCAGAAGCAGGCACAGCTTCACAATCATCTGTATCGAAATTCAACGGTTCCCGTCTCGGACTCCTCTCTGTCGATGAAGTCACTATCGACCAGCAAGGGCAGATGCAATATCTTCGCCGTCACAATGGCGACCAGAGTCATCAAGGCCGCCATGCCCGTATCAGCGTAGGTGACTGGAAGATTCTGCATATCCAGCTCTACGAATACAAATAGTTATACTCACATTGATTTTTTACAAATGATTGTTTATGAGAAAGACTTTCACGATTCTATCGTTAATGCTCTTATCGCTTGCTGTGCAGGCTCAGTATTATAATGTACGTATGTATGGCGCCAAGGGCGATGGTAAGACACTCGACCATATTGCTATCAATAAGGCCATAGACGCTTGTGTGGCGGGAGGCGGTGGACGGGTGCTGCTGCCTGCTGGTACTTATCTCTGCGGCAGTATCCGGCTGAAGAGTAATGTTGACCTTCATCTGATGGCAGGGGCAAAGATCTTGGCGGCTCCAGCAGAAATGAAGGCATATGATGAGAGTGAAGTGTTCGGTGCACCTGAATATCAGGATGGTGGACATACCTACTTCCATAATTCACTGATATGGGCTGAGGGCCAGCAGAATGTCAGTATCACAGGTTACGGCATGATAGACGGTGAAGGTTTGACCAAACGCGATACGGAGAAAGCCGGAAATGTGCAGGGCGGCAGCATCGGAACAGGCGACAAGGCCATTGCCTTGAAACAATGCCGTAACGTGACTATCCGCGACATCATCATCTATCGCGGCGGGCATTTTGCCATCATCACAACAGGCTGCGACATCGGCACCATCGACAACGTCACCATCGACACCAACCGCGACGGCATCGACATCGACTGCTGTAAATACTTCACCGTCAGCAAT
>JAGAAJ010000014.1 GCA_017615355.1 Prevotella sp. | reverse complement strand
TACGTCAGTTCGGGATAAGAAAGTCGTTTAAAAATTTGGTAATCACAAAGATTTTTTGTACCTTTATAGGTGATTTCCAGTTACTTATAAAGCTTAACAAAAGAAACCATTATGATTACCGAGTACAAAATTACAGAAATTTTCTGTGCCGTGGATGAATTTTGCAAAGAATTTGATAAGCAGATTGACAAAAAGTCTCTGATGTCCGCTGAGGGCAAGGTTCGCCCTACCGTAAGGAATCTCTCTCAGACAGTGAGATCATGACCATTCTGATTATGTCCCAGTTCGGCTCATTCCGCAACTTCAAGCACTACTACCTGTTCTTCATCCGTCAGCATCTGAAGTCGTATTTCCCCAATGCAGTGTCGTACAATCGCTTTGTGGAGTTGCAGAGCCGTGTCTTCTTCCAGATGATGTTCTTCCTGAACCTCTCCGCCTTCGGACGCTGTACGGGCATCAGTTTCGTGGACTCCACAATGGTTCCCATCTGCCACAACCTACGTCGCTATGCCAACAAGGTGTTCAGGGGACTGGCCACTGACGGAAAGGGGACGATGGGCTGGTGTCACGGTTTCAAGCTGCATCTGGTCTGCAATGACAGGGGAGAGATTATCACCTTCTGCTTTACAGGAGCCAATGTGGACGATAGGGACCCAAAGGTCTGGGCTGTTCTGGCAAAGACCCTCTACGGGAAGCTCTTTGCAGACAGGGGATACATTTCGCCGAAGTTGTTTGAGATGCTCTTTGAGGACGGGATACACCTGGTCACGGGAATCAGGACAAACATGCAAAACAAGCTCATGCCCATGTGGGACAAGATCATGCTGCGCAAGAGATGTATTATCGAGACCATCAACGACATGCTCAAGAACACAGCGCAACTTGTACACTCAAGGCACAGGTCGGTCAATAATTTCATCATGAGCATGATCTCGTCACTGGCTGCGTACTGCTTCTTTGACAACAAACCACAGGCTTTAGAAGGATATTACATCGAAAACACTAAGCAGCTCATGTTGTTTTAAGATTGATTATCCCGAACTGGCGTATTGAATGTAAGAAACATAACTAAAGAGTGGCAGGCTTTTAGGTCTGCCACTTGCATCAGCAGTTATTCCACACGGCATCGCCTTCAATAAGATGGAGATTGACACCAAGCAACTGACAGTCAAATTGCAGGTGCTCCGCAACAAGGCACTGAATGATATGCAGGTCGTTTGGACGTGAATTCTCTGATTCTCCGATTCTCCGTTTTGCGTCATAATTAGCTACTTTTTAACATTTTGAAGAGGGAGTGTCAAAATAGGCACATCCTCTTAATATGGAATGACAAGGGACATTTACTCCTCTTTAGTTGAAGAAGTTCCAAGAAACACCCAGATGCAGGACGGAACGGTTCAGCGGATAGCGGGGTGTGAGGAATGACAGGCGGTTGAAGCTGGTGCCCGTGACATTGCTCATCATCACGAAGAAACGGGCATGCTTCAGGTGCAGGTTGGCGTAGGCGTCGACGAAGGGGAAGTTACCCAGCTCACGGCGGGTGAACTCACGAGCTTCCGATGCTGCGCTGGCAATGGCAAACTGGTTGAGCTGCGGCAGGAACTCAGGCGTCTCGTATTTCGTAAACCACGTGGCGGAGGCGCCGAGCTCAACGCTCAGCACATCGGCAACCCTGAACTTGAGATAGAGATTGGAGAAGACGTTCAGCTTCGGCAGAGGCAGGACGTCCTGGTCGCTGCTGGTCTGGAAGGTCACGATGTTGTCCCAGTTCAGCGGGCCGAGGCGCAGGCGCTGGTCTACCTGTGCGGTGAACACGGCCAGCGACTTGTCGTGCTGGTGGAACGAGGCGGTCAGCTCCGTCATATTCTCCTGCGACAGGTCGTAGCTCATGCCTAAGTAGGTGTAGTTCTCTATCTCGTCGATGGCCACGCGCAGGCTGGTGTTGGTCTTCTCATACGAGAGGCGTCCTTCCAGATGCGTGTGCGTCTCCTTGTCGAAGTCGTTGTCCCACCAGAAATGCTTCGAGTGATAGTTGCGCTGGATGAAGGTGGGATTCGTGCGGTGCATGAAGGCGCGTGCGTCGAGACGGAGGGAGTCGCCGAAGAGGCGGAAATTGAGGTCGCCGCGTCCGTCCAGCTTCAGCTGTCCGGCATCCTCGCCTGCCACCCATATCTCGGCCAGCAGATCGTAGTGCAAGGTAGTGCCAAGCGCCTTCGTCAGCTGTCCGCCAACGCTAAGGCTATGCTCCGTCCAGCGATTCATGATGACTGAGTCTTCAGCCACCAGCTCGGGCATGTCGAAGCGTCGCAGCTCATGGCTGGCAAAGGCTTTCAGGCCTGCCGGCGCATATTTGTTGAAGCCCTCCAGGAGTCCGATGGCAAGGGTATTGCGCAGCCCTAAGTGGCGTGTCTTGTCATAGATGGAGTCGTTGGAGTAGTTGCCTGTGGGACGGCGGTTGAAGTAGGTGTTGGCATAGTAGTCCGTCGGCGTGCTGTAGGCCTGATAGATGTGGTCGTAGTTGAGCAGCTCGGCGGTGTGGATGAAGCTGGTGACGGGTACGAACTCGCGCTTGACGAAGACATCGGCGCTGTCGACGGGAGCTGTCTCTGCTGCGATGAGTGAATCGGCCTGTGCCTTCGATGTCACGCTGATGCGGCCATTGCCGGCTATGGAGTCGTTGGCGGCCATCAGCGAGTCGGCTACCAGGGGCGCGACGTCGGCAATCTTTGCATCGGCAGGCCGTCCTGCGGGGGCTTTTCCCTCCTCGTCCTTGTCAGTCTTCTCGCGTTTTTTCTTCTCTGCCTCAGCCTGCAGGGCAAACTTCTTGGCCTCTATCTCCTCGGGCGTCATGGGCACCTTGCGATAGAAGCCCACGTTGTAGCGATGGGTGAGGAAGATGCGCTGGTGGTTGTTGCGGTTCCAGTTGCGCGACAACAGCGTGGGAATCTCATTATCCGAGTAGCTGTCGGTGAAGAGCTCGGGATGGGTGATGTAGTCCTCGTTGGTAATGCCGCCATTCTCAGACGCCTTCTGATGATAGTTCTGATAGAGGAGATGCAGTTGATAATTGTCGCCCAAGTGTGAGACATAGAACGTGGCGTTGAAATGGCTGTTGTTCTGATTCTGGAAATAGCCACGTGCATAGCGATAGTCCAGGTCGAAGCCCAAGCCTGTCTTCTTACCGGCATTGACGGCAAAGCGGGCATCAATCAGGTCCTCGCCGTTGGTCTTGTCGCCGCAGCTGCCATAGCTGAGATTCGTGATGGGCGAAAGGGAATTGGTGAAATGCCACTCGTCGGGATTGCGCAGCACCTGGTCGTAGGTGTCGGTGAAGAAAGCCTGAGTGGTGGGACGGCGGTCGGTGAAGATACGCGACAGGCGAGCGGTGTAGTTCGAGCCCGCCGTGTTGTACTGGCTGTACATGCCGGTAGCCATCGTCGACTGCGGATAGAGATGGGGCACGGTGTCCACATCGGTTCGGCGGATGTCGCCGAAATGGCGGTCAACCGTCCAGACATAGATGCCCTTCGGCACCACCTTGTTCTTCGTGGTGTCGTTGTTGTGGGGATTGAAGTTCTGGTTGCGCTGGGTGATATTGCCGTTGGCGTCCACCTCATTCGTCATTTGTGCAGAGGCAGAGACGCCAAGCGTCAGAAACAGTATGGCAATGAGATGCTTCATCTAAATCTTGAAGATTCGCAGGAACAGCTCGACGAATTTGAATACGAGCGAGACGATGAGGATGTACTTGGCCGTGTCGTGGTCTACCTTGAAATAGATGATAAGGCCTGCAATGGCGCCAATCATGAAGATCACGTTCAGCCAGAAACGCAGCACGCGGGTGCGGCTGGAGTCGCGAAAGGGTTCCAGGTTGTGACGCTTGGGGCGATTGGCCATCGCCTCGTCTACGTTCTTCTGCAGTTCTTCTTCGGTCATTTCGTCAGGGCGTTGTTGAACAGCTCAAAGAGATAGTCCTTGCGGTCGATGGTCTTACGGCGGAACTTACCGCTGATGCGGGCCAGCTTGTTACCCTTCTTGGTCAGTCCGTATTGGTCGGTGATCCATTCCTCGGCTATGAGATTCTGCGGCTCGCGCTCCTCCTCATATAAATAATGTATGCGCGTCATCGTCACCTTGGCCTCGCCGTCGCTGCACTCCACCATCAGCGTATACATCAGGCGGGTGTAGTCGAAGCTCAGCGGCTGGCGCTTGAAGACGAGCTGTTCCTGATAGTTGCCGGCGAGCAGCATCTTCTCCGTGTCCTGCAGGTTGACGCGGCTGTTCTCATACTGTCCCTCCTCCTTCGCCAGCTTAGTGAGCTGTTCCAGCATGATGTCGAAAATCTGCTGGCTGCTCTTGCCCGGGGCGCTGATGGTGGTGGTGAAGGCCACTTTGCCGTCTACAACGGGAACGGCTCCTGCCAGATATTTCTGGTCAGGATTCTGCTGTGTCTGAGCCTTCGGTTGCTCCCAGGTGTTGTCTTGTGCGCTGATGGCCATCGGCAGGCATAGCATCAGGGTTATCATCAGTTTTTTCATATGCTCTAACTTGCGTATTTTTGCTGTTTACGCGTGCAAAATTACAAAAATAATTCAGAACCAACTATTTTTTGTCATAAGAAAAAGATTTTTTAGCATATTCTTGTCTCTCATGAAAAGCTTAGGATGAAAGAATAGTGATAGGGCTTGTTGCCGTCGATGGTGTATTGGGGCAGGGTGCGCTGGCCCCAGGTATCGATGCCGCCCACGCCGTGGATATTGAGGTCGATATTCAGGTTGACAAAACGGCCACGCTTGATTTCGTTGGGATGCTTGGCTGACTCCAGGTCTTCTTCGCCATAGTCCCAAGCTCGGATGCAGAGAGGCTGACAGCCCTTGATGCGGAGGGAACGCTGGCCGTTGGAGATGTTGAACCACCGCACATCCGTGCGACAGCCGTTGTCCTGCGGATGAATGTATTCCGTCTCGAACTCAGAGAGCGGCATCTCGTATCGTCCGAGGAAGGCGGAGCGCTTGCGGTCGGGATAGTTCTCCCAAGGACCACGACCATAGTATTCGATATTGGTGAAGCTGGCAGGAATTCGCATGCGCATGCCGAACTTGGGCATGACGGGCTTGTTCTCTCCTGACGGCTGGTAGTCCACCTCAACCTGGATAGTGCGTTCGTCGATGGCTGTGTAGCTCACTTTGACATCAGCAGCTTCCTTCCAGACGGCGGTGCGCTGGGCAAACTGAGCCGCATGCTGGTTGTCGTTCTCGGGCTTCCAGAAGTAGGGTTCGAGCGGTGCCTGTAACATCTCCTGACCATCGATAATCCACGATGTAAGGTTGTTGCCGTCGATGGTGATATTGCTCGGCAGCATTTTCCTACGGGGCAGGGCGACCTCCGGAAAGGTGTAGGGCTGGAGCACGAACTGCTCGCTGGCAATAGTAAAACCTTTCTTTGCCCAGGGCTTGTCCTCCTTCAGACGGGCACTAATGGTAAGCGTCGTCTCGCCATTGATAGTGATGGTGTCGTAGGTGATGTCGTATTCGCTGGGGTCAGTAAAGCAGTCGCGGTTGATGATGCGGATTTGGCCGTCGGCCTCCCTGACAAACGTCAATGGCTGATACACATGCTGCACCTCATAGTAATGCGGATGGGGTGTGCGGTCAGGAGCTATGAGTCCGTTGATACAGAATGGTCCGTCGTTGGGCTGGTCACCAAAGTCACCACCATAAAGGTAAGAGGGAAAAGTGAAGAGTGAATAATTTGCTGCCGCCATACCTTCAGGTTTGGAGTGTAGAGTGTAGTATATAATTCAAAGTGTAGAGTGTAGAGTTTAGAGTGTAGAGTTTGCTGCCGCCATACCTTCTGC
>JAGAAJ010000136.1 GCA_017615355.1 Prevotella sp. | reverse complement strand
CGTGATGGCGGCACAGGTCCCACCGCGCCCGCCGCAGCTACGATTCCCGCCAGCTTTATGGACATCGTGAACTATGTCGATGCCAACTACCGTACCGTCAAGAGCCGCGCGGGACGTGCCGTCTGCGGTCTGTCGATGGGCGGCGGCCATACCTTCGCTATCAGCCTCACTTACCCCACCACGTTCGACTATTACGGACTCTTCTCTGCCGGGCTGCACCTTGCCAATGGAGGCTATCAAGATTCGTTTGCCGATCAGATCAAGGCCAATCCCGACTTCGCTCAGCAGTCGGCACGTCTCTTCGGCAGCAAGCCCAAGCTCTACTGGATGGGCATGGGCAGCACCGACTTCCTCTATCAGAGCACCGTCGACCTGCGCGCCTTCTGGGACAGCAAGGGTTACAAATATGAATATGTCGAGACCGACGGCGGCCATATCTGGCGCAACTGGCGCATCTATCTGACGATGTTTGCCCAGAAGACATTCAAATAAGATTGTGTTCATATAGATAAAGCTGGTATCGTAATTCGTGATACCAGCTTTTGTATTGACACGGAACTCATAAGAACGGGTATACTAAAGCAGAAGATCGAGGCTTAGCACCTCATCGCCGGCTATACTGAGAGCATCGATAAAATTATAGACGTCCAGTACCTCCACATTTTTTACACTTTCCCGTTCCATTACAATTTTGGCAACGACCATTTCCACGACAACTTGAACAAACCTGTTTCGTGTTGCTGTACGTATTGATCATAAGGCCATCACCACCACAAATGGGGCATTTTCCAGAGCCGTGACAATATGTCCTAGAATTGTATGGAGAGCCAGGATTCGAGCAGCTGCCTGTTCCTGCACAAAGATTACAGCGCTGACCTGATGGCGTGTTGCTATATCCACCATTATTTCCATTTTGGGGTAACATGACGTTTCCACCACTAACTGCTCCGCCACCAAGATGGAGGCGCCTCGTATCTCCGCGCTCAAAAAGCAGATATGAAGTAGTGGTTACATTACCCACATAGGGGAGGTTGGATGTCGAAGTCAGGAATAACATAACCGCACCTACATCCGAGACATAATAACCAGAATTTTGTTCCTTTAAATATTTCCTCCATTTTATATTGTACAGTATTTCATCACCACTATAAATACTAGGCTGTGGTTCATCATTATAAAACAACCTGTTCTCATATATGTGGAAAGTACATAGGAATGGAGCCATTATGGTAGATGTCTGAATGCCCGTAATACTTGTACCTGTACAGGTATATGTTTCATCAAACAACAAATTACCATACTGAGATGATGACGAAGAGGTAGAAGAACCTGATGAGGAAGAGGAACTTGATGCAGATGATGAAGAATTAGAAGAACTGGTCGAAGGGTTGTTTACTAATTGAGTTTGATCTTTTATCAAATATTCGAAGCCACCACGAGGGCTCACCTCTAAATACAGTTTTCTTTCTTTATTGTTTTTATCATTATGTACATTTATTGAAACGTTGTATGGTTCTTTTATCAACACTTTATAAATAGGATAAGTTTCATCACCGTCAGTCAATCCTGCATAGACATTAAAGCCTTCTTTTTGCAACTCATTAATCATCCGATTGGCAAAACTTACAACTTGGTCATGGGTATAGCTTGGATAATCAAATTTTAGCAAATATTTATATTGTTTATCTTCATAATTGAATTCTGCATAATTAATAGACTTGTTATAGAGGGTAAAGTTATATCCAGTGTAATCAAAGGCCAGTAAGAAGGAATTATACTCAGATATTTCGGCAGTAGTGCCTTTTCTAGCCATATTAAGCGTTTCTTGAAACGTTAGCCCATTTGTATCCCTTGTCAACAAACCTAAGGGATTATAAACAAGATAATCTAATTTCTTATCTTTAGTATTTGTGTTCGTCTGGGCAAACATGCTCATAGAACACGAAATAAGCACAACGAGCACCAACACATGGAATAAAGATTTCGTTTTCATAAGCCTAACAGTTAATAGTGTTACCAAGCGCCCTTGCCTTTACAGCTAGGACAGGTCTTGTGCCAGTGGTTGATGGGAACATACCTGCGGCAATCGTTACAATATTTCTGGCTGTTGCTGCCGTAGGTGGGCACGCCCTCTTCGGTGGGTACCCATCCCTTACCGTCACAAAGTCCACACCTGTGAGGTGTACGACCTGTAGTACCCGATGACCCAGAGTATGAGCCACCAGTACTCGGCACTGTCCCCGTTCCGGAGTTGTACATCGTCAGATTACCCCTATACAAAAACATGTCGTTGACCTGTAGTCCGAAGAACTCGAAATTGTAACGCCAACGCAGTTCTCCTGTCGAGATGTTGTAGAGATAAACCGGATGGTTAGTGCCCACGGTGTTACGTCCGTACCACAGCCAATTCCCGTCTGTATGCCAGTACTGGTAGTTGGCACCGTCGATAATAAGGTGATCACGGTATATTTCAACCTGGTGTAGTGATGTGAGTCCCGTGTTAGAATACAGGCCTGTGTTGTAACTGTACGATGTGCCGGTGTTGGTGTAGAATCCTTTATAGATCAGACCGGAATCGTCGGGTGACTTGACTGCATTAACAGATAAGATGATGCTTGCTAGCAGTACCATCATCAAAAGCATTCTTTTCTTCATAATTTTGGTTTTTAAGTTGGTAAATAAAGATGTATATTCGGCTGCAAATATAAACAATAATTATTAAAATACCAAATAATATACAAAAATACTTAGTTAATTATCTATAGTTATTCCTGTTTTATCAATAATATGATCTTTATCATCGGCATCCTTGACATGAGCTATCCCATTGATGAAATTGCCAGCCTCTTTCCATTGGCAGGGAATTACAAGCTCACCAGATTTGTCAATGAAGCCCCACTTTCCTTTCTTATTCTTGACTGCAGCCAGTCCCTCACTAAAATTCCATGCGTCTTTCCAATTACATTGTATTACCAGCTTGCCGGTAGTGTTGATATAGCCATAATCAAAAAAATCATCTGCAACATATGCCAAGCCCTCGTTAAAATTCCCCGCTATAAACCATTTGTAACGGATTACTAAATCGCCCGATTTATTAATATATCCATACCTTATATTATTATTTTCAACAGCAGCCAAGCCATCACAGAAAGGATATGCATTATTCCACTGACAAGGGAGCACCACTTGGCCAGACTTATCAATATAGCCATACTTCCCTTTATCGTCCTTGACTACCGCCAAATCCTCACGGAACATCCATGTCTCTTTCCATTGGCAAGGAATCACCACCTCACCCGTCTCGTCAATGAAGCCCCATTTTTCGTTATCATCCATTACAGCAGCCAACCCCTCGTTAAAAAAACGAATGTCTTTCCACCGGCAAGGAATCACCACATTGCCCGTCTCGTCTACAAAGCCGTACTTTCCATTTTCATCTTGATATCCGGAAAGTATGTGAGGTCTCTGTTCTGAAACAGGCTCACCTATAGTATTGGTAGGCATCATTATGGGGTCTGTAGGCTTAGCTTCGAGAAGCTTGAGCAAGAAAAAGAAACCTATGGCTATGACACCTGCAGCCACACCCCATACCCATAGTTTCTTGATTTTGTTAGAGAGGGAATTGTCGGCATCGTCTTCATCTAATTCTCCTATCTCAGCTAGATAAGTCTTATAGTCGGGCACCGTGTCTTCAGAGGAATCATAGTCTGAGATGACAGGATTGGGAGTGAGGACTTCAGGAACAACCTGCTCATGAGTGGGAACTTCTGGAACGACCGGCTCAGGAGTGGAAACCTTGGGAACTGCCGGATTCTTGTGAGCCTCTTGGACAACTGGTCCAGAAGCAGAAGCTTGCATCTCAGCTATCCGCTGCTCTATATCCTTTACGTTTTGCGGACGTTGGCGATAGTCGGCCTGCATGAGCCAAAGCACCAGCTGGCGCATGTCACTACTTATGGTAGGTAAAAAGTGGAAAGCTGCTTCACCATCGTATTTCACATCGTCCACCTCTGGTGGCGTCTGGTTCGTCAGCAGGTTGTAGATGGTGGCACCCAAGGCATAGAAGTCTGTCCATGGACCTATTCGTTTAATGCTACCGCTGATTTGTTCGCTTGGTGCATACCCTGGCGTATAGCAGAGGCCTGTCGAGGTGCTCATCGTCTGACTCTCTTGAGCAGAGAGCTGCTTGCTGGCACCAAAGTCAATGAGCCAGCAGAAGCCCAGTGCATTTTGCACTATATTGCCAGGTTTGATGTCTAAATGGAAAATGGCCTGTGCATGTACCGTTCTCAGGGCTGAAAGCACCTGGGGCAACATGTTCCGCACCTCATCTTCGCCAAAAGGATGATCTGTGCGCTTCATCTTTGCCGCCAATGACTCGCCATCAATGAGCTTCATCACGTAGTAGGCTGTTGCATTCTCTTCAAAGAAGTCAGTCACCTCTACAATATGCAGTTCCTCCAGTCGTGCCAAGCGCTGTGCCTCCTTATAGAATTTCTCGCGCATCTGGCTAAAGGTCGGGCGGTTGTCCTCTAAGCTCACACTTACGCGAGTGCCCTCACGCATGTTGATACCTCGCATAAAGAACTCTTTCAAGGCCAAACGTTTCCCCAGCCTGACATGCTCCACCTCATAGGTATTGCCAAAACCGCCTGAAGCGATATAACGTACCACACGATACTCACCTTGTTTCAGCAGGGTTCCTATTGGCAACATTTGTCTATCGTCTATTGTCATCTTGAAAAGTTTTTTTGTTGATGTTGCAAATATAGATATTTTTTTCGATATCACAAGTCATTCGAGATAAAAAAAAGAAATAAATCTTTTTGTTTTTCACTCGCTTATTCGTACCTTTGCATTCAAATAGCAAAAAAAACAAAGGAATATGATACAATCAATGACTGGCTACGGAAAAGCTGTCGTGGCCTTTAACAGAAAGAAGATTCACGCTGAAGTGAAGTCGCTCAACTCGAAACAGCTGGACCTGCAGACACGTATCGCCCCACTCTATCGCGAGAAGGAGATGGAGATACGCCAGATGATAGCCACAAAGCTGGAACGCGGCAAGGTGGACTTCGCCCTGTGGATTGAGCAGGAGACGGGCATTGAGGCCACTCCCGTAAATGGCGCGCTGATAGATAACTACTATCGTCAGCTGAAGGCTATCTCACGAGAGACGGGTATCCCTGAGCCGGAGGACTGGATGTACACGCTAACACGTATGCCCGACGTACTGACACGTACGGACATGGAGCAACTCAGCGACGAGGAATGGGCCGCTGCTCGTCAGGCCGTGGAACAGGCCATCGACGCGCTGGTGAGCTTCCGCTGTCAGGAGGGTGCTGCGCTGGAGAAGAAGTTCGCAGAGAAGATTGACAACATCGAGCGCCTGATGGCTGAGATTGAGCCCTACGAGAAGGGGCGTGTGGAGAAGATTCGCCAGCGAATCACCGACGGGCTGCAGCAGATTCCCGGCGTGGAGTACGACAAGAACCGCCTGGAGCAGGAGCTGATCTACTACATCGAGAAGCTGGACATCAGCGAGGAGAAGCAGCGCCTGGCCAACCATCTGGCCTACTTCCGCGAGACAATGGCCAACGGTCACGGACAGGGCAAGAAGCTGGGCTTCATCGCTCAGGAGATGGGCCGCGAGATCAACACCACAGGCTCGAAGTCGAACCAGGCCGAGATGCAGAACATCGTCGTGCAGATGAAGGACGAGCTGGAGCAGATCAAGGAGCAAGTGCTGAATGCATTGTAATTGTTTGACCACGAATATTACGAATTACTCGAAGAAATGGATATGCAGAAAGGAAAGATGTTGATCGTGTCAGCACCCAGCGGATCAGGGAAGAGCACGATTGTGAACTGGCTGATGCAGGAGCATCCGGAGCTGAAGCTGTATTTCTCTATCAGCTGCACCAGCAGGGCACCACGTGGCGCAGAGCAGGACGGTGTGGAGTATTTCTTCCTCACCCCTGAAGAGTTCAGGGAGAAGATTGAGAACGACGAGTTCCTTGAATATGAGGAGGTGTACGAAGGTCGCTTCTACGGCACGCTGAAGGCACAAGTAGAGCGGCAGCTGGAGGCAGGACAGAACGTGGTGTTCGACGTCGACGTGAAGGGAGGCATCAACATCAAGAAGTTCTACGGCGACCATGCCATGAGTCTCTTCATCCAGCCGCCGTCGGTGGAGGAGCTGCGCCGTCGTCTTGAAGGTCGAGGCACCGACACCCCTGAGGCCATCGAAAACCGTCTGGCAAAGGCTGAATACGAGATGACCTTCGCTCCGCAGTTCGACCACATCGTGGTGAACGATGACCTGGATACAGCCAAACAGGAAACGCTACAGCTGGTAGAATCATTTCTCAAATGAGAATCGGCATCTTCGGCGGCAGTTTCAACCCCATTCATGTGGGACACATCAGCCTGGCCCGACAGCTGAGGCAGCTGGCCGGGCTAGATGAGGTGTGGCTGATGGTGAGCCCGCAGAATCCGCTGAAACAGGGAAGTAACGACCTGCTCGACGACAGGCTGCGCTACCAGCTGGCACGTATCGCCTTGCACGGCGAGGAAGGCATCAAGGCTTGCGACTACGAACTACACCTGCCCAAGCCCAGCTACACTTGGAACACGCTGCAGCACCTGCGCCAAGACTTCCCCGACAACACTTTCGTCTTATTGATAGGAGGCGACAACTGGGAGCACTTCCATCGCTGGTACAAGGCCGATGACATTATGCATGAATACCAGATTGTGGTTTATCCGCGTCGTGGCAGCGAGACAGACACCACTACCCTACCATCGACGGTGAAGATAGTCAATACGGAGCTGATAGACATCTCAAGCACGGAGATACGCCAGCGCGTGCAACAAGGGGAGTCTATCAAGGAGATGGTGCCGTCTTCCATTGAGCCCCTGGTACAAAGGCTTTACTGAAAGGACTCAGTCAATCTTTTTCTTTGTGACAAACAGCACGGCTTCCTTGAAAATGGTGGAGCCGAGCAGCCATAGTGCGGCACAATAAACCACGCCCACCAGCAACACTTTAAGCACTAGAGACAGGTAGATATTGGTGATTCCTGTTGTTGCAAAATATGCTCCCACGACAATTGCAGCCGACAATAAGGCATAGGGTGCCACATCGCTGACGGCCTCGCGGATGCTCAGCTCAATCTTCTGATGGGCAAGCAGGAACCAGATGCCCAGCCAGACGATGTTCACTCCTGCAAAAACCATCACCATATACCTGATGCCAAAGGGTACGCAGATGCTGACGCCCACAAGCTGCGCTATGCACAACGCGATGGAACACCACATGTATTCGCCTGAATACCCACGACTGATTAGCAGGTTGGAGAACAGATAGCTAACAGGCATTATCGCTCCGGCCAGACAGAGCACACGCAGGATATGTGCGCTGGGCAGCCACTTCTCGGTAATCAGCACAACGATGAACTCCTCGCTAACCAATGCCAGAGTAAGCATCAACGGAAAAGAGACGAAAGCGGTGAAACGCAACAACTTACGGAACACATGTTTCTGTCGCGCCAGGTCATCCTCCGTCTTCGTCAGCACGGGCTGGGCAATGCTGTAGAGCATATTTGTGATAAGCGAGTGGCCCATTGTGTTCCACTTGTTTGCCTGTGTGAAATTGCCCACCTCTGGTGCCGTGTAGAATTTGCCCAGCATCACCGCCAGGATATTCGTGTTGGCTGCTGTGACGATATTCGTCACGATGAGCCGGCTGCTGAAGCCGATAATCTCCTTGATGGGACGCAGGTCGATATGGAAAGACGGGCGCCAGCCGGAGAACCAGTAGTTGAGCACGCTGACAGAGAGCGTGAAGACGATGTTCTGCGTGGCCAAGCCCCAATAGGCATAGCCCTGATAGGCCATGATGATGCCCACCACTCCCGATAGCGCCATCGATACCAAGGCGATGATGCTGCTCTGCCGCACCATCATATTCTTAAAGATGTACGCCCGCGGAGCGATGCTGAAACTGACGAAGAGGAAACTGAGGAACGAATAGCGGGCCAACGAGGTGAGCCGCGGCTCGCCGTAGAAATCGGCAATGAGCGGAGCCGTGAAGAAGAAGAGCAGATAGAAGAAGACGCTGGTGAGAATACTCGTCCAGAACACGGCATTGTAGTCACGCTGCGTCACCTCCTTCTTACGATTCAGCGCAGCAATGAAGCCACCCTCCTGCATACAGGCAGCGACGGCCGAGAAGATGGCCAGCATACCCACGAGGCCATAGTCGGCCTGCGACAGCTTGCGGGCAAGGATGATGCCGAAGACAAGGCTCAGCACCTGCTGCAAGCCTGTGCTCGCACCACCCCAAAGCAATCCTTTCGCCGTACGCTCCTTCAGTGTCTCCATTCCTGTGATTTACAAATTATGATTGTCTAATTGCAGACTCTCCACAATATCATCCACCACATTCTGCGCCACGCTCTTGCCATTAGGCGGCAGCAGATAGTCGCGGAAGAACTGCTCACGCTGCGGCAGCATGGGATCGTTGCCTGCGAGTACTACATCGTCGATAAAGCGGCGGATATCGGCCTCCACAGCCCCAATATAGTGAATGTGATGGGCCTCTTTGCCAAAATCCGTCAGCGACTCAAGGATCGGTCTCATATCCTTGGAGACAAACATGGCAGGATTCTTTGTGTAGTGATACTCCACGACAAACGAGCCGCTGTCGTGTATCATCGCATCGCTGGTCATGAAGAGGTCGATGAACTCACCCGTCTCAAGCTGCGTGTTCTCCATCGTGCGCCACAAGTCGAAGTAGCTATCAGTACGCTGTTGTCCCCATTCTGGGTGCTGGTAAAGCTGTGTGAGCAATGCCGGATGCGGTTTGAAGGCTATCTGCAGCCGGTCGCTGTATTCCTTTGCCAGTGTGACCATCAGGTCAGCCATCCAGAGGAAATTCGAACGCGGCGGCAGGGTTGAACTCTTGGCGAGGATGGAGAAATGCGGTGCCCAGACAATGCGTTTGCGCCGTTTCCCGTCAGCAATCTGGCGCCACGGGTCATCATGATGGGGACGCAGGAAGTCGTCGGCATTGGAATAGCCCACGATACGCACATTGCGTCCCTTGTTGGTGGCCACTCGCTGCGCCTCCTTCAAGTGCAGGTTGGTGCAATGATAGATGCGCCAGGCACGATTATGGAAGTGCATATCGTAGGATAGCTTTCCTGTGGATATCCAGAAGCCGTAGGGCATGTAGCACGGCAGGCGGTCGTAGAAATTGAGACTATCGTGCTCCTTGCAGAGCAGATGCTCGTAGGGCTGGGGAAAGAAGACAATGTCGGGATTGAGCTGCCCACGGATATCGAAGGGTTTGGCGTTGAAATCGTAGTCGACATAGCTGATGCCGCGAGCATCGAAATAGGCTCGCAGACGCTCCATCTCCTGCTCCTGATGCTCATGGCCTATGCAGGGCGAGAGGACTATGGTGGGGAGGAAACGGCTGTCGGCCTTCATCAGCTCGTAGACATGCTGATATCGCCAATAGGCCACATCGATAGCAATGAATACGACTTTCAGAGGCCGCCGTTCCTGCCGAAGCCGCTCCACCAGCCGCTGATGTCGCCGTTCTGTGGCCTTATACTGCCAAAGGTGCAGCCACAAGTAGTTGATTGATTTCGCAAGAACGTTCATAGCCTATTCTGTATTTTCTCCATACCCCACTGGCATATCTTGTCCATAACGGGTGTTTCGACACCATGTTCTTTAGCTATTCGACAAGCGAAGGACAGACCATAGGGGAAGTCCTCCGAGAAATAACGGTCGTTGAAATCAGGCACAAAGCCACCCTCAACCGCCTTCATCGGCGCCATAATGCCCTTGAAAGCCTTGATGCTGCGCAGCTTATGGGCCAATGACGAGGCATCGGTGCACTCATAATAGTCCAGCACAGTCGGTATACTGCCCTTGCGGACAGCCAAATGATCCAACAATGCCTGCAACTCATTGTCCATACTAATGTAGAGCTGCGCTGCTTCCTCTGTCCACTCCTCATAGAAGAATGGTATACGAGAATAGACATCGCCTGTTTTCCAGTCCTTCCACATGGAATAAAGACGTGAGGGATGCAGCAACGGATTGCTGTTGGTAAGAGTAACTTCGTAATAGTTGTCCAATAGCGATGTTGGCGTATTGGTCAGCACCTCCATCAGCTGACGCAGTTCTTCTTTTCGGTCTGTTTGCTCAACAGCTACGTAAAGATGCTCTCTTCCACCTTTCAGGCAAGCCCTGTGACCATACTCCTGGATACGAGCAATAAAAGGCACGCGTTGGAAACCGAACAGCGGCACATCGGCGGGTAGGATGTCGAAGGCCTGCAGAAAGAAGCCTGAGCTACAGACAACGCTTCCAACTGCCGTAGCATAATCGTTTCCATGCCTCAGATAGTCACGGATGGAGAGAAGCGCATCACGTATAGCAAAACCAGGCAGACAAAGCAGCACGACGTCTGCATCTTCAACCGCCTCCTTTGGATTGTTTGTAATGCGGTTCAACGAAGTCCTCATCTCCTTACCGTCTGGCAACTCGATGATGAGCTGATGACTCCACTTCTCCGGATGACGTGTCAATAGTGTGACATCAAATCCTTGAGGCGCAGCATCCGTCTTCAGCGAAGCAATAAAGCCTCCCACCACGTGGCCCAAATTGCCACCGCCTATTAAGCATATCTTGTTGTATTTCATCCTCTTCGCAGTCTTTCTATAAAGAGACTTGTTCTTTATCCCAGCACTCCATAGCACGGCTGATGGCCTGATCCATATCGTAGTATTTATATTCGGCCAAGCGACCGCCAAAGATAGTGGCGGGCTGCTGTTGAGCCAGCTCACGATACTGTTCCGCCAGCAAGTTGTTGCGCTCGTCATTGACGGTGTAGAACGGCTCGGCACCCTCTGTCCATTCGCTGCTGTACTCACGGCTGATAACGGTGTGCGGCTGCTGTCCGAACTCGAAGTGCTTGTGCTCAATGACACGGGTATAGGGCGTTTCGCTATCTGTAAAGTTCATCACGGCATTGCCCTGATAGTCAGGAATGTCTAAACGCTCGTGTTCAAAACGCAACGTGCGCCAGTCCAAATGGCCGAGGCGGTAGTCGAAGTAGGCATCAATGGCTCCACTATACACCACCGTCGTAGCCAGCTCGCTCAGTTCAGCCCGATGCTGCAGGAAGTCGGTGTCTAAACGCACGTCGGCACCCTCCAGCAGCTTGTCGATGATGACATTGTAGCCGCCGATGGGTATTCCCTGATAGGGATCGTTGAAATAATTGTTGTCGAAGGTGAGGCGCACGGGCAGACGACGGATGATAAACGCCGGCAGTTCCGTGCATTTACGACCCCATTGCTTCTCGGTGTAGCCCTTAATCAAAATCTCATAAATGTCACGTCCCACGAGAGAGATGGCCTGTTCCTCCAGATTCTGCGGCTCACGTCCCTCCATCTCACGGCGCTGCTCGTCAATTTTCGCCTTGGCCTCCTGCGGCGTGCGCACACTCCACAACTGGTAGAAGGTGTTCATATTGAAGGGCAGGTTGAAAAGGCGTCCCTTGTAATTGGCGATGGGCGAATTAGTGTAGCGGTTGAAGGTGGCTAGACGGTTCACGAAGTCCCAGACCTCCTTGTTCTTGGTATGGAAGATATGTGCGCCGTAGAGATGTACGTGTATGCCGTCCACATCCTTGCAATAGGCGTTACCGCCCGTATGGCTTCTCTTGTCCACAACGAGACAGCGTTTACCTGCCTGCGTAGCCAAGTAGGCGAAGGTGGCTCCGAAGAAGCCTGATCCTACAATAAGATAGTCGTATGGTTTCATTTCTTTTCTATTCAAAGGTACAGGGCAAAGCCAACAATTGATACATCAATGTGCGTGCCATGCGTTCGTGTCCTGCATCGTTAGGGTGCAGCAAGTCAGTCTCGCTTTTGAAGTAGACGTTGTGTTCCTTCAGCAAGGGAAACAGTCCGCTTGTAGCGTTCCAGTCGATGACGGGAACAGCCCACACATTACCTGCCTCCTTGACGGCCTCAATATAGGCATCAAGATACTCTCCGCATTGGTTGGTGTACGACTCGTCGCATTGCCAATTCTTCTCGTTGGCGTGAAAGTCGGAGCGATGGATAGGCGTCAGCAGGACAATCTGCTTGGTGGGGAAGGTTCGTTTCAGCGAATCCATTGCAATATTGATGCGACCCTTGAACGTGGTGGCGTCCATCGAGGGAGTGCGCTGACGGCGTGTCACCATCGTTTTCGGCTGTCCATGACCGTATTCCACCTCCGTCACACGCTCGTCCCACCACTGTCCGATGGGCACGCCATTGTTGTAGTCGTTAGTGCCCATAAAGATAATGATGGCGTCCACATCCTGTCCGTGCTCCTTTTTCAGCTGGTCGGTCTGACGGGGAATATCGTTCCACTGGCGACCGCTGACGCCATAGACATAAGGGATGATTTGCAGCCAGTCTTGCAGGAAACCCCAGTATTTCTTCTTCGAACCGCTGTTACGCGGATCGGTGATGCTGTCACCCAGATAGGCCACGCGCTTGCCCTGCCAAGGATGACTCACAGGCTGCTGCGGTAATGCTGGCAATACCAGCAGCACGCTTAGCAACAGAATAATAGTCCTTTTATACATTTACAAAATGATTTTCGTGCCGTTACCCACGCGGATGCCCCTACCCTTCTGGTCAGCAGGTCGTCCGTTCAGGTCGTAATAGGGAGAATTCTCATGGCGCATATCGTAAACATCGCCTATGGCGGTGGCCATGCTGATATAGTCGTTGACGCTGGCCACGAAGTCAATGTCGCAGATGTCAGAAGTGCCGGTTGTAGAGGTCAGTCCGAAGATGGTCTGCCCCATGCACACACTGGGCCTGTCACCGCTGAAGTTCTCGTAAATGCCGCTGGTCTGCATGTTGAAGGCCACCACCTGCTGCTGCTCGCCACCCACGGTGATGGTCTTCGAGGTTGAGGGTGGCACCTGCGTACCATGATTGGAGCCATTGAGCCACCACAGATAAGAGGCACCTGACGTGGTCTTCAGGTTCGTGCCCCTCACCACGAGATAGATCTGGCTCTTGTCAATGTCGTAGTCCAATTCCTCATACTTCATCATCAGGGCCACATTGTTGGAGCCTGTTCCTGCATTGACACGAATGATATTATTCTCTGTGTCATAGGATATCTTATTGGCAGACACGCGAGCAGGATCGCCCGTAGTCCAGTCGGTGCAGCGGAATTTATAGGCCTTGGCCTCGGCGTTGTAGTCCTTCATTAAGCGCACGTAGTAGACACCTGGGCACATCGTAGAACTACTGCCCGTAAGGCGCACCGTAAACTTCGTCTTTCCCTTTGCCAAGTCAGCGGGGATGGCATATTCCACATTGTAGAAGCCATTGCTGTCGCTACCCTTGAAGCTGTTGGGAATGGTGATGTCGGCTATCTTCGTACCATTGACGGTGAGTGTGCCCATACGGCCCTTGTCGGCCAGGTTGAAGCGGAACATGACGCTGAGGTTCTCGTCCACGCCGCTGTTATTATATAATGTGTACTGGATGTAGCCGTTGGCACGGGCATCGCGGTATCGCTCCGAGTTATACATGCCCGTCGAGGAGTCGCTGCTGTACTGCACATCATGGCCGGCCTCGCTCTGCTGCTCACCTGGAGCCACAAAGTCGAGGGTGCGCTGCTCCAAAGCCTCGCGCTCGGCCTCTGTCTGCGCCATCGTGCTGTTGGCGAAGTTCTCGGCAGTCTGCTGATACCAATAGCACATATAGCGCTGATGGTGAATCTTGTAGAATGGAATGAGTTTCAATGTGGTCCACTTATAGGAACTCGCGTCAGGACGGCTGGCATCAATGACGAAGCTGAGGTCTATGCTACGCAGGCGCTGGATGCGTGAGAGCACGTCGGCACGGTCGCCGATAAGCAGCGGCGCGTCGATAAGGCTCTTCGAAGTGGCGCGGCTGCCAGGAGCGTGATCCATACGACCCTCGCCGCCATATTCATTCTGCAGTTTCTCGTAAGGCAGACCACTGCCGTCGCCCTCAGTAGCAGCTGTGGTAGCTGCGCCAAGCAGGATAGGGCCGTACTTGAAGGCGATATAGTCGGTATAGTTGGGACACTCCTCATAGCGCAGCTGCGGGTCGAGGGTGATATTGATTTTGTCACCAGCCTTCCATTCACGGGTGATGGCGGCGTAGCTGGCCTTGCCCGTGGTGAGGGCAGCGATGACATCGCTGCATACCGAACCATTGACGTCGATGCTGTAGTTCTTGCCAGCCCACTCCGGATGACGGACGGCGATAGTATATTGTCCTGCCTTTTCAATAGTAAGCTGAGTAGTGCTGCCATTGGGGAAGTTGGTCTCTTGAGTGACGACGAAGTCGTCACATACGAGACGGGAGGGGATGAAGAGATTGACGAAGAGGGTGGTGGCACCATCATGGGTGTAGATGAAATGTCCGTACTTCGAGTGATTCTCCATGCCTGTGCCCACACAGCACCACATGCCCTGATTGGGCTGGGAATAAATGCGATAGCCCTGCGGACGCAGCGTGGTGAAATAGACATATCCGCCCGTCTCAGGGTCCTGGGTGGAGAGGATATGGTTCCACATCGTGCCTTCGTAGAAATCGACATACCTGGCATCGCCTGTGCGGTCGGCCATCATCTCTGACAGTTTGAGCATGTTATTGGAGTTGCAGCTCTCAGGACCGTCCAGCTGATCAATGTAGCGATTGCTGTTGGCTACGCTCAGGAAATGCTCGCCTACCGAGTTGCCGCCGATGCAGACAGTACGGTTGGTGGCCACGTCCAGCCAGAAGTTTTCGGCGGCCTTCTTGTAATTACTCAGCGTGCTGCTCTGCTCGAAGATACGCTCCATTCCGATGAACTTGGGCACCTGGGTGTTGGCGTGCTTGCCGTCGAGGAAGGTCTTGTTCAGCGTCTGCATCCCGTTGAGCATAGCCTTGTGGGTATATTTCTTGGCAGCATTGAGGTATTTTGTGTCGCCAAAGAGCTGATAGGCATCAAGCATCGACTCGTTCATGCCGCCGTGCTCGCAGTTGAGGAAGCCCTCGAAGTCGCTGTCATTCACCTTGGCAATGAGGTTGACGCTCCAGTCGGCCAACTTGCGGAACATCTCCTTGGCCACGTCGCTATTACCATAGAGGTAGGCATCGCGCAGACCAGCCAGAATCTTGTGCTGCACGTAAAAGGGCACCCACCCCCAGTTGTTCTGAATCTTTGAGAGGTCGCCCTTGTAGAGTGCCTTCCAAGAATCGTTGATGGGCTGTCCGCCGATGAAGCCATAGAGCCCCTCGGTGTCCTGGTCGTAGGCATCCTGACAGTCCTTCATCACCTGCAGCATATAGTCCAGACGTTCCTTCAACTGAGTCCGCATGGCCTCATCGTGACAGGCTGCCCAGCCCAAGGCGAGAGCCGACAGATAGTGACCGCCCACGTGTCCGCTGAGGTCAAAGCCGGCATCACCGCCCCAATTCTTGAAGTTGGGATGTTTCGTCTCCCACTGGTAGTAGGGCGACGTGGTGTCGGTGGTCTTCGACAAGCCCGACTGACGGACAAAAGGTGTCAGCAGGCGATCTACATCATACTGCAGCAGGTGTTGCAGATTCTTGTCCATAGCCGTTTTCATCGGCCCGTCGAGCAGGGTCACCTGCTCCAAATCGAAGTGTTTGGGGTAGAGCTCGCTCTGGGCCTGGGCCTTTTGCATCAGCGAGACCGTCATTGCCAGAAGGCACGAAAGGAATAGCTTTGTCCTCATAGGTTATCTGTTTTTAATATGCTGCAAAGGTAGGAAATAATTTCAAAAACACAAAGAAACACAGGGAAAGATTTCTATTATCGCCTGTACAGCACTTTCTTGCCATCCACGATTCTGAGACCGCTGTTCTTTGTCTCACGTCCCAACAGGTCATACACTCCCTGTTTTTCGTTCCCGTTTTCGTTTCGCTCCACACTCTCGATGCCCGTAGGCTCTTCACTGAACTGCCAACTGTCGAAGTCGAACAGTGACTGTCCCGTGCCCACGAATGTGAAGACCACATCCTGGACGCCTGTGATGGGTTGCGTCAGGTCGCAAGACACTTCGGCCCATTCGCCGTTGGTAGGCTCTATGGCCAGTCGTGCTCTGGTGGGTCCCGTCTTGCTGCTGAGCCGTACCAAAATCCTTGCCCTGCCAACAGCCTTGATACGAGCCTTAAACGACTTGGCTCCATTTTCGCCAAAATCCACATTACGCACTTTGATATAGTCGCTGCTGCTGATATTGGTGACATAGCAGCCGGTGTAGTCGCCCTCACAGCGCACGCCCTCACACTGGTTGATGGTCTCTGCCTCCTGCCTGTCGAATGGATTCATCGTTTGCAGGGGATCCACACCCTTGGTGGTGAAGTTGATAAAGGGGATAGTACCGTCCTCGTTAGGCGTAAACTCCTCCACACAGGTGGAGCGTTTGTAGCCTCCACCACCTGGCAGTTTGCCGTTGTGATAGAACATATAGTGATGACCCTTGAACTCCACACTGCCGCCATGAATCGTAAAGCTATTGGCAGCCTGTCCCAGAATCTTGCCCTGATACTTCCAAGGGCCTGTGATATTGTCGGCCGTCGAGTAAGCCCAATGCTCAGGCACACCGCCTGCAGCATACTCCAGATAGTATTTGCCATCGCGTTTGTAGATCCATGAGGCCTCCTCGAAGTTGGTCTTCGGCGTGCCGTCGTCGTTGTAGCCTTTAAAGGGGCCAAAGGCCGACTCGTCCTTAGTCTTTACTTCCTTCTCGCCACCAGTAATCGCCGTCATGCTCTTCGTCAGCTTGGCATACCACAACATATTGTTGCCATAAAACAGGTACGCCTGGTCATTGTCGTCAATCATCACCGTGGGGTCGATCTTAAACCATCCTTGCACCAACGGCTTCTTGATGGGGTCTTTATAGGGGCCAGCGGGATTGTCGGCCACAGCCACACCGATACCAGGATAGCCGCCATTCTTGACAGTGGCTGTCACATACCAGTACCACTTTCCATTGCGCTCGATGCATTGACTGGCCCAGCAGTCGTTGTCCTGCTTGGCCCATGCCGAGAATGTGGCCGATGTGAGCGGCGTGCCGCGATAGGTCCAGTTCACCATATCGACGGTGCTGTAGAGCAACCAGTCCTTCATGGTGAAATAGTTATTCAGCGTCACGTCCTCGTCGTGGTCGACAAAGAGGTAGAGCGTATCGCCATGAACGTATGGCGCAGGATCGGGTGTGTAACGGTCGCAGATGATGGGGTTCTGTGCCCCAATGCCAATAGCCGACATACTCGTCAGCATTGTCAACACAGCATTTCTGATAAAGGTCTTCATTGTATTCCTGAAAAAGGTCTTTATTGTGATACCAATTATTTACGGCTGCAAAGTTAACACAATTATTCCAAAAAGAGGGGATACAAAGGGGAGAAAATAATAGAGGGCGCGTCAAAATAGACGCACCCTCATTGTTACAAAGTTTTGCTTTCTCTGATTATTGCGGACACAGCCGCTTTGAATTACTTCAGGCCGCGATTGGTCAGCGTGGTGTTCAGCAGCAGCAGGTACTTCTTGTACTGCTTCTCGTCGAGCACGTAGTGCATGTAGCGCACATCCTTCTTCACAGCAGCCTCGAGCAGCTTGGCACGCTCATCGCCCATGGCCTGGGCGGCCAGCATCATCTCGTTGCAGAACTGGTTGTGGATGTCGTTCACGGCTTCCATCTGATCAATGGTCAGACCCAGGGCTACGGCCAGCTTGCGCATATTCACCGACATGTCGTAGGCCTTGGCAGCCTCTGCGGTAGCATTGTTGTTCTCATTCTCTGCATAAGCCATCGACATAGTCAGCATGGCAACGAGCATCAAAACAATCTTTTTCATTTTCTTTTTCCTTTCTTTTCTTTACTCGGTTCGCCGCTTCGCTTTTTTTGTTTGTTATCCTGTTTTTTTGTGTTGGGCGGCTCCCCTACTTTAATAATGTGTTATCCTGTGTCGCCAGGCTTTTTATTTCCTTTTGACGGTGCAAAGGTAAGGCGAATTCTTCATCCGGCAATGGATTTTTATAGACTGTGTGCGGAAACAGCCCATTTTGTTGACCGACGTCAAAGAATTGACAGATTCTTGATTTATTCAGGTTTTTGCAGTTTTTTTTGGCCGTTTCATGTCTTATTTGTACCTTTGCAAGCCGAAAACTTACACATTATTATCATGGACAACAAACAGAACAAGTACATCTCAGTGAGCTATCAGCTCTACTCCATCGACAGCGACGGCAAGCCTCATCTGGAGGAGCAGACGCAGCAGGGACAGCCCTTCACGTTTATCAGCGGCTTCGGCTTCTCGCTCGACGGCTTCGAGCAGCGTCTCGTCGACATGCAGCCAGGCGAGAAGTTCGACTTCACCCTGACACCTGCAGAGGCTTTCGGCGAATATCTGGAGGAGGGCGTGCACAAGCTGCAGCGCGAGATGTTCACCATCAACGGCCACTTCGACCACGATAACATCTACCCTGATGCCGTGATTACGCTGATGGACGAGAATGATCACCGCTTCATGGCACGCGTACTAAAAGTGGAGGAAGACGGCGTGACCGTCGATGCCAACCACCCGCTGGCCGGACAGACGCTGCAGTTTACGGGCATCGTGCTGGAGAACCGCTTAGCCACCAACCAGGAGATACAGAATATGCTCAACCACCTCAGCCACGAGTGCTGCGGCTGCGACGACTGCGAAGGCGGCTGCGACGGTGAACACGAGCATCATCACGACGGCTGCGGCTGCGGACATTGCCACTGACTAGAAAATCTAGTACAACTAGTATAACTAGTGCTACTAGTACAACTAGAACATCCGCAACATGAGAAACTCATTTGGAAATGTTTTCACGCTGACCACCTTCGGTGAGAGCCACGGCCCTGCCGTCGGCGGTGTTGTCGACGGGATGCCTGCGGGCATTGAGGTCGACCTAGATTTCATTCAGCATGAGCTGAACCGCCGTCGCCCAGGACAGAGCGCCATCACCACATCACGACAGGAGGCCGACCAGGTGGAGCTGCTCAGCGGCGTCTTTGAAGGACGCACCACGGGCTGTCCCATCGGCTTCATTGTCAGAAACCAGAATCAGCACTCCAAAGACTACGACGAGCTGCGCACCTTGTTTCGTCCGTCGCACGCTGACTATACCTATTTCTATAAGTATGGTACGCGCGACCATCGTGGCGGCGGCCGATCGTCGGCTCGTATCACCATCAGCCGCGTCGTGGCGGGCGCGCTGGCCAAGCTGGCCCTGAAGCAGCTGGGCATCACCATCGAGGCCTACACCTCGCAGGTGGGCAACATCGCCTTGGAGCACGACTACCGCCACTACGACCTCTCTCTGACGGAGAGCAACGCCGTGCGCTGCCCCGACCCTGAGAAGGCAAAGGAGATGGAACGTCTCATCAGCGAGGTGAAAGCCGAAGGCGACACCATCGGCGGCATCATCAGCTGCATCATCCGCGGCTGTCCTGCAGGCCTGGGCGAGCCGGAGTTTGACAAGCTACACGCCCAGCTGGCCCACGCCATGCTGAGCATCAACGCCGTGAAGGGCTTTGAATACGGCGAGGGCTTTGCCGGCGTCACCCAGCGAGGCTCACAGCAGAACGACGTCTTTGTGAATGAAGAATTAAGAATGAAGAATGAAGAATTTGCTACCGCCATACCTTCACTAGATGGGACAGCGCCAGCAAACTCAACACTCAACACACAACACTCAACACTCAACACCCTCACCAACCACAGCGGCGGCATTCAGGGCGGCATCAGCAATGGGCAGGACATCTATTTCTGTGTGGCATTCAAGCCTGTGGCCACGTTATTACGCGAACAGCAGACCGTAGATATGGAAGGAAATGCGACCACGTTTACCGCTAAAGGCAGACACGATCCCTGCGTGCTGCCGCGAGCTGTTCCTGTAGTCGAGGCAATGGCCGCCATTACCCTTTTAGACCACTATTTACTGTCCAAAATGTCAAAATTTTAGAATTTATACACGTTTCTTGCAAAAAAAACGTGAAAAACTTTGGCGATTCAAAAAGTTTACTTACCTTTGCAATCGCAACAAGGGCTTGCGAAAGTCCGAATTGCTTTAGTTAAGTCTAGTTTAGTTTTTGTGTTGGTTGAGGGCTGGCGATTGCCAGCCCTCGTTTATTGTATCACTTTGTAACCTTTCTAGTTACCACTTTCCCATCGGCAGTAACGATGCGCTCAAGGCAGACGCCGTGCGGAGGAGTGCTGACGTGCTCGCCATCAAGCGTGAAATACTCAATGTGCACAGGTGCGTCGTCCGCTCGCAGACCACCAATGCCTGTAGCCTGCTTCACACGTAGCACGCCAGTGGTGTAGAGACTGCTGGCATCCCATTCCAAACCTTCGCCAGGAGTAGCGGGCAGAATCTCAGCAAATGTGCCGCTAATGCTGCCGCCAGAGAGGGCAAAGACCTTGTAGGCAGTACCCTCAGCGGGAGTCTCGTCGAGTTCCATCTGCAGCGTAGCACTATTGCTAATCGTGGTAGCGGCCTTCAGGGTGATGGTGTTGCACTTCGTAGCATTGGCGAGGACACGCAGCATGGCCGTGCCGTTCATTTTCAGCGTACTGTTGAAGGTCAGTCCCTTGCCATTGACCAGTGTATCGCCAGCCTGCAGGAAGCCGCCCGTATTGATAGTGGTAGCTGCAGCCAAAGAGCCTGTTCCAGCCAGCGTAGCTCCTGTTCGCACGGTGACGGCACCTGTGCCGCTATGCGCGCCATTGACGATGAGTGTGCCAGCAGTAACGGTTGTCTTGCCACTATAAACATTAGCGCCCGTCAGTCGCCAATAGCCTGTTCCCTGCTTCTCAATTGTGGTGGTACCAGGATGAGAGCCAGCCTGATCGTTATTGTTGATGACACCACGGAAAGTCTCGTTGGTATTGGCTCCGCCAACAATCCAGGTACCGCTGCCCTTGGCCTTCACATTGAAGCCAGCCAGATAGGATCCTGACTCACCTGACAGGCCGCCAAGATGATAGGTCGACTCGTTCTTGGCACCATTGATGGCTGCTCCCGACTTCAGATAGATGGTGGCATTCTTGATGCCTACGTTGTTGCGGATGGCAAACTGACGATTGCTGCCACGATTGCCTGCAGTAGTAATGATGAGGTTGCCTGTGAAGTTGTCCCAGTTGCCCTCGATGTACTCACGCAAATAGCAAACGCCCCATTGTAGCGTTCCCGTACCGCTGACGTTGCACTTGTTGGTGTGCCAATAGTCGAAATTGACTGTCGACGTAGTGCCTGCCTCAGCCACGATGGGGAAGTTGAGAGTCACATTCGCTTCGTTCTTGCCCACATTGCTGAACGTGCCACCAGCCATTACGAGACGCGAAGCCTTGCCGATTCCAGCATCGCTCACATCCTTCGTATTCAGCTTTACGATGCCGCCTTCAAGACGCAGGTCGCCATCATATTTGAAGAAATTGGCTGTGTTGACCGCCATCGTGCCCTCGCCGCCGATGATGAGATTGCCCTGCCCCTCGAAGCTGCCGTTCATTGTCACTACGGCACTTTTGTTGGCGATGTTCAGCTCAGTATCGCTGTAGAGCTTGGCAGAGCGGTTGGTGCTGGTGGTGGCTCCCGTATATCTGTACGTACCTCCGTCCATCACCCAATTCTGTGCAAACTCCTGACTCATGCCCAGACCGCTGGCCACGCCGCCGTCTTTCAGCGTAGAGAACTCGTAAACGCCCTGATGCAGGACGGTGGCGCCCTCATACTGCTGGTTGCTCTTGATGTTGAGCGTGCCCTGCCCCGTCTTGTTCATCGAAGCAGAGCCGCTGATGTAGCCCGTACCATCGATGGTGACGTTGGCGTCGCTATAGACCACAACGGCTGTCTTCGGTGTGGGTTCATTCAGGGTGATGGTCTCATCGTCCAAGGGATTGATGAGCCATTCGCCCTCGCCCTGTCCCGTGAAGGTCTCGCAGTCGATGATATCGACCTGTTCAGGACGTGTCTTCACCGTCAGTTCGGGAGTATAGTCAGACTTAAAGCCATCCTTAGTGGCACAGACACGTACCACGTAAGCTGTGGCAGGTTTCAACGATGCGTCAGTAATCGTGAAGGTATTGCCAGTGGTGCGGCCAGCCTCGACAAAGTCGCCATTCTGCTTGATCTCGACGATAAAGCCGTCCTCGTTATCAGTATAGTCGGCCCACGAGAGCGTGAGGCTATTGGTGGTGGCATCCTTCAAAGTGAGCAGCATGGGCTGGCGCAGGAAGAAGTTGCTATCATCGCGAGTGATGGAGTTGATGTAGTTCTCGATGTTCACGTAGCCGTTGGCAGCCTTTGTCATCGCGTCGTTCTTCGTGTGGTCTGTACCGTTTTCCTGCTCCCACCAGTCGGGCATCCCGTCGCCATCAGTATCAGCAGCCTTCTCGCCCTTGAACCAGGGCCACGTCGTGGGCACGCCGATGGGCAGCTCGTTCTCGTTGGTGATGAGCTTGCCCTCATTGCCAAAGCTCAGCACCTCGTCTACCATGTAGCAGTCGGCCAGATCGCGATACGGCAACGAAGCGCCCACATCGGGCAGCAGCTTTTCTATCAAGTCCGTAGCGGCCCATTTCTCCAATTCAGGATAGGCATAGGGCTGAGCCTGACGGTCGCCGCCGCCGTCGCCAGTAAACTCGGAGGGATTATACACGCCGTCGCGATTCTTGTCCTGCCAGTTGTCAGCGCCGTAGAAATAGAAGCGCTCATTGCCGCCCGTCAACGCATCGCCACCCACAGCAGGGCCGTTGATAAACATGTTCGACTCGATGTTCACATAGCTCGTGCCCTCTGAGTCGCCACCCATGTTGTAGGCTGCGTTCTTCCAGTTGTAGACAAGGTTGTTGACGTACTGATTGACACCTTTCACCTTGAAATTTCGCGTAGAATTGTCGACCAGCAGGATGCGATAGAGCGTGATGTTATCGGCCTGCATCAGGCCGCCTGCAGAGTGCGTCATCAGGCCCTGACCGACTATCGAGTTCATTAGGGTGATATTCTGCGGCGCCGTGCCTTTGTTGTCCCAGTTGATGCTGAAGTTCTCGTCCTGTCCCCACGAGAAGGAGCAATGGTCGAAGATCATATTCTGACCGTTGGCCACACCAGCGCAGTCCTTGTCTTTCGTACCCACGGCACCCATGCGGAAACGCATGTAGCGCACGATGATATTGTCGGCACCGCTGAAGCTCACGCCGTCGCCATAGACGGTGATGCCCTCGCCAGGCGCCGTCTGTCCGGCCACGTAGAGGTTCTTGGAAAAGACGATACGTGAGTTAATGCGGATGACGCCGCTGACGTCGAAGACGACGATACGGTTGGGCTGACTCACGGCATCGCGCAGCGAACCGGCGCCGGAATCATTCAGATTGGTGACGTGATACACGCTACCCGTGCGGCCTCCCGTAGCAAAGCGGCCCCACCCTACTGCCTCAGGGAAGGCCAGCTGCTGCGCCGTTATTGTCAGGCAGCACAACAATAGCATCACACAGGCTAAAAAACTTTTAGCTTTCATTTCTCTCGTATTTTTTGATATTGATTTAGTAGATGATTGCAGTTGTTTATTCGATGGCTCCTACGATGTCGTTCACATCGGAGACACCGTGACGGTCGAGCCAGTCGTTGATGCCGTCGCGCACCTTGATGGTGACAGCAGGATCGATGAAGTTGGCTGTGCCTATCTCGATGGCAGTAGCGCCACACATCAGGAACTCGATGGCGTCCTCGGCAGTCATGATGCCACCCAGGCCGACAACAGGAATCTGCACAGCCTTCGCCACCTGATAAACCATACGCAGGGCCACAGGCTTGATGCAGGGACCGCTCAGGCCTCCCGTGCCGATGCTCAGCAGCTTTTTGCGTTTCTCGATGTCGACAGCCATTCCCATCAGCGTGTTGATGAGCGACACAGCATCGGCGCCAGCAGCCTCAACGGCACGGGCTATCTCGGAGATATTGGTCACATTGGGCGACAGCTTGACGATCAGCGTCTTGGAATAGCGGGCACGCACGGCCCTCACCACACTCTCAGCGCCAGCACAGGTCGTTCCAAAGGCCATACCGCCGTCCTTCACGTTGGGGCACGAGATGTTCAGCTCAATGGCTGGCACGTGCTCCAGCGCATCAATACGGGCAGCACACTCGGCATAGTCCTCAGGCGAGGAGCCGCTGACGTTGACAATCCAATTGGTCTTGATGTCCTTGATCTGCGGATAGATATGCTCGCAGAAATAGTCCACACCCTTGTTCTGCAAGCCCACGCAGTTGAGCATTCCCATCGGCGTCTCAGCCATACGGGGATAGTCGTTGCCCTCACGCGGATGCAGCGTCGTACCCTTCACGATAATGCCGCCCAACTGGTCAAGGGGCACGAAGTCCTGAAACTCAAGGCCGTAGCCGAAGGTGCCCGAGGCGGTCATCACAGGATTCTGGAGCTCCAGCTTCCCTATCTTAACGTTTAGCTTTGCCATAACAGTCGTTTGATATTAAACACAGGACCTTCCTTGCACACACACACATTGTGAGTGTTAAGCGTTGAGTGTTGACTGTTGTGTGACTTTTGCTGAGTAACGTCACTCATCACTAAACTCTCATCTCTCAACACTTTTTCCACACAGCAGAGGCAAGCGCCCAAGCCGCAGGCCATGAGATTTTCCAGCGACACCTCGCACTCGATGCCTTTCTCACGGGCATAACGGGCTACGGCCTTCATCATCGGCGTCGGCCCGCAGGTCTGGATCAGGTCGAAAGCCTCATTATTCAATAATGTGTGATTGGTCACAAAACCACGCTCGCCCATCGAGCCGTCCTCAGTAGTGACGAATACGCGCCCATATTTCTCAAACTCGTCGAGCATCAGCAGGTCGCCAGCCGTCCTCGCACCCAGCAGGAACGTAGGCTCCGTGCCCTTATCGCGCAGCGTCTTGCCCAGATACAGCAACGGGGCCACTCCTACGCCACCACCCACCAGCAGCACCCTGTGCAAAGCGGTTTCCCCGCTTTGAATCGCAAACCCATTGCCAAGCGGCAGCACGCAGTTCAACCTGTCGCCAGCCTGCAATTGCGCCATTCGCCGAGTGCCTGCTCCTATGGTAGCCACAAGCAGCCACAGCTCGTTCTGCCCATAATCGACGAAATTGATGGAGATAGGACGGCGCAGAAATGTCGATGGCGAACCGTCGACACGCACCTCAACAAACTGACCCGGCTGCATAGGCGGCAACGGCTTCTCGTCGGTCAGCTTAATCAGCACATAGCGCTCATGCACGCGCTGCACCCATTTGACCCTCAGGTCAAGTACATATTTCTTTTGTGGTATCATGAAAATCTTTTCTCTGCTTGAAGGTGCAAAATTATAAAGATTTTCCGACAAACCCAAATTATCCGTCAAAAAAGACACGAATAAAAGCACTTACCCAAAAACCGGTCGGAAGCCCTGATGGTACAGATGGCAGATGGCAGTTTCCTCAGAAGCCACATATGTGTACCTCCTATTATGCCAGTACATGCAATTGCACACGGGAATCTGCTACAGTGCTACAGTTGCTACAGTTAGATTTACTCCTTTCCCAAACTAAAAAATTAGCTCTAAATTTTATTAATATATATATATATATATTAATAAAATTTAGAATTGAATTCATGACTTGTGGACACCCTTATTTTTAACTGTAGCAACTGTAGCACTGTAGCAAATCGGAGAAATTCTAAGAATCAGCTTCTATAAGAAAACTGCCATCTGCCATCTGTACCAGTTTTATATAAAAATGCCAAATGGCATTATGGCATTATGGCATTTTATTCGTAATCTAATGCTTTGGATAAAAAAAGAGCCTCCAAAAATTGCTTATGGAGGCTCCGCAGAAAATTTTGGAGCCTGCGGAATTTTATATCGAGGCTCCAGGTAAAAAATCACTTCTTTGAAGGAACAAAACTCTCCCAGGTCTGGTCATCATAATAGACCCGAATCTCAGTCACACGCCGCTGCGGTTTGTCAAGATGTTTTACTTCTTCACGAAGCATTATCTGCTGTGTATTTCTGACACCATTATAAGAGGAGGGCGACGAGACAACACTTTGTGGGGTAGAGGAGGGAACGGAGCCGAAGTCGATCAACGGTTCAGATCCATTCGAGCCTGGCAAATGACTGCCATCCAGCGGATTCTGAGGGTCGCTGGCAGCAGCGTTGGCATGCAGATACATCTGACCTGTACCGAACATCAACCAGTCGGTATTGATGTCAGGAATTTTCTTTTTGATGCACTCCACAATATTTATAGAGGGTCGGGTGCGATCATTGAAGATTCCACTGAGGGTAGCGGGGGTGGTTCCGATGAAGTCGGCGAACACTTGTTGGGTCATGTGCTGCGCCTCCATGATTTGCCTGATTCTGTCTTTCATATCTATTTTGGGTACATTTTTGCCCTTATCGGGCATTTTTCTTTGAGTTTACAAAGGTAAAACAATATTTTGATTCACGCAAACTTTTTAAAGAAAAATTTATGGATTTAAACTTTAAAAATGTAGTTTTAAATTCATAAATACGAAGAAGAGAATTCGAGCAAAACGAATTAAGTTATGTAAATGTAAATATTGGACTTTAAACCGAATCTACAATAAAATTGAAGGGTAAAATGCTAAATAACTGACTATCGTATAGATATTTGCCTATGCACCTGCATAATTCATAAAAAGGAGGCACTTTACATGCCCAAATCGGTCGTTTAGATTGATGAATACTTTGTTCTTTAACGCGAATGCATTCTTTATCAATAACTTACGTTCGTCAACCGTAGAGTGAATATTTAGAGATTTATAATTCCGAATCACCATATTTGAAATTAAATATTCAAATGTTTGAATGCCAAATATGATGATTTAAATATTTAAATTCAATAATTTTCAGAAAGCTTTGTAAACCACAGGCATCCGTTTAAACTTTCAAACTTCACATTCTGAAATGCAAAAGGAAGTTAACATTAAATTTGAGAAAGCCGAAAATGACGAAAATCGACGTGCTTGAAAAATTCTGAACGAGGGATTTATTCGCCAGAAATATTCAAAATTTGAGGGTAGTTATTTCTCTCGAAAGCCCTGAAATATCGGCATTTAGGGCTAAAAAAAGCACTCCTGGCGAGTGCTCATTCTAGCTCAAAAAGAGGGCGAAAAAGGAAAAAATTAGTGCAAAATGTAAAAAATTAGTTCCTTCATCAGGTCGCCCGGAGGGGTATTTGGGTTGTCCAAGCCCTTACTTTTGGCATCAATTTCACGTATCTTGGAAATTATCTGCATCACTTTCTTTCCAGAGTAATTTCTGAGACCCGTCATGTAGTCCTTGGCACCCCACGGAGATTTCATTTCCAACCACTGTGCTATACCCTCCTGGCTGTTCTTTTGAGGCGCATAATAAGCAATGAGGAGATTCTGGAAATAATTAAAGAGCAACGGGAGAAATGAGTAGATACTTCCAGCCTTTGGATTTTTGTCAAAATAAATTACTATCTGATTGGCCTTGTAAACGTTGCGGTTGACAATGGCATCACGCAGCTCAAAACCGTTAAAATCCTTGCTCACCCCTATCTGGTCCTCCACCACCTGGGGAGTGACGCGACGGTTGTTCTCAGGCAGGCTGATGAGCACCTTGTCGAGCTCGCTGGTGAGGCGGCTCAGGTCGGCGCCGATGGCTTCGGCGATGAGCTGCGTCGACTTCGGATCGATGCTCACCTGTCGCTGGCGCAGATAGCCCTCGATGAACTCCGGCAGCTTGTAGTCTTTCAATTTCTGACTCTCGAAGAGGATGCCAGCTTGCTGGATGGCCTTCACATACTCGCGCTTGCGCCCGTCAATCTTGCCGTTTTTGTGACAAAGCACCAGAACGGTGCTCTTCAGCGGCTTCTCGAAGTATTTCTGCAGGGCGTCGGTCTGCTTGATATTCTGCGCCTCCTTCACGATCACCACCTGTCGCTCGGCCATCATGGGATAGCGGCGTGCGGCATCGGCCACCTGTGAGGCATTGACGTCAGAACCGAAGAAAATGGTCTGGTTGAAATCGCGCTCCTCAGGCCGCAGAGCGTTCTCAGCGATGTAGTCGCAGATTTTGTCGATATAATACGACTCCTCGCCGTGCAAATAGTACACAGGAGCATAGTTGCCGGCCTGCAGGTCGCGCATGATGCTGTCGAAGGTCACATTCTTGGTATCTGCCATCACATTATAGATATTATGCCATCACTCGCTGTCGTCAGTTCGCAGGATGATGCTGGTGGCGCCAATGGTGAAAAGGGTGCCGTCGGCGATGATGCGACGCTCACGGGGAGGTATCTCGGTATTGTCGACGAAGGTGCCTGTATTGCTGTTGGCATCGCGGAGGATGTAGCGCAGGCGTCCGTGCTTGTCGCGACTGACGTTGATGACGCAATGCAACAGATCGACGCTGGGATCGACGGTCTCGATGGGTGTGGTGACGGGATTGCCCTTCTGATAGCGGCCAATGGTGTTATCGCCCATGTGAAGGGGCAGCACCTGCTTATAATGGAAGACATTCTCGATGACGATGATCTGCCCTACTCCTTCATCTTCCGGCTGCTCAGGATGCTCGTTTTCCTCGCGTTGTGTCTGGCGCAGCTTCGACGTGCCGATGCGAATGCCAAACTGCTTGCCGCACTCTGGACATTGGAACACCAAGGACTGCCCAGCCTCATACTGGGTCTCGTCGAAGGTGATATAGTTGTCACATTTGGGGCAGCGGACGCGTTTCATAAAAAGGACTATAGCTCTGTTGACCTCAGACTTCTGACATCAGTCTTTAACTTCCATAATCCATGTGTCCCTGAAGAGGCGGCTCTCGGAACGCAGCTGGCGAAGGGCAGCATTGGCATCGTCCTCGCTCTCAAAGCATCCGTAGACGACACGGCGGATTTTCTTGGCTCCGCTGACGAGGATCTGTGCATTGTTGAAGCCCTGATTGCGCAGCTGGTCAATATAGAGATTGGCGTTGCGCTCAGACACCTGGCTGGCCATCACGATATAGAAGAAAGATGTATCCAGCGATTCAGGGGCGACCAAGGTCTCCTGGGGCTCCGTAGCTTCTGAGACCTCAGGAATTTCCTGGGCTTCAGGGGCGACTGCTTCTTCCAAGTCTTCTGAAACCTCCAAGACTGCAGGAGCCTCTGCCTGAGCGACCTGGTGAGTAGAGGGCATACTGATGAAGGCGCTCTGCTGCACATCGGTCATCTTGTTGCTGTTGGAGATAGGCGTGCCAATCATCAGGAAGGCGATGATGGCAGCAGCTACGGCTACGACATTACGCAGCCACGACATCTTGATAGTGATGGCGCCCTCCTCGGGCATCTTCTGAGGGGTGAGAGAAGAGCGTTTAGAGGTGTGGGCTGTGCGACGGGCACTGAGCGTGGGCATCTCGAAGGAGCCAAGACCGTAGAGGGAGGGCGTAAGGATGCCTGCCTCGCAGGGCTCGAAGGTGAGGTTTCCCTCATCATTGAGGCTCAGCACGCCGATATCGTTCAGCTCATACTGGCCTTCGGTTTCCAGATGCTGGCGCAACTCGGCCACCTCATCCTCGATACGACGCACGGCCTCAGGATAGCTGATGTCGTAGGCCTCGACATACGACTGTGCCAGCAACGAGTCGTTCAGCCGCAGCTGCGGGTTGAATCCCAGCGTGCGGATAGGCGGCACAAACATGCCGTCCTGCTCGTCATAGCGTGCATCCACATGGTGAGCCATAAAGCCACCCAGATCAGGCACGATGACGCAGTCGTTGCTCAGCAGCAGTATCTCTATATGTCGGTCTAATTCAATCACGGGTGCAAAGGTACACGTTTTTTCCGACATGAACAAATAAAAAAAGAGAAAAAAGTTACTCAAATTACGAATAAAATGCTTACTTTTGCACGCTGAAATTCTTAAGTATCTTGTTGAATGGAATATCAAAAGACTGATATTGAGGGTGTTTACCTGTTGAAGCCTAAAGTATTTGGCGATGCCCGTGGCTATTTTGTGGAAACGTGGAAGCAATCCGACTTCGACGAGCACGTGGGAAAGGTCACATTTATCCAGGACAATGAGTCGAAATCGTCGCGTGGCGTGCTGCGTGGCCTGCACTATCAGAAAGGCGAGTGGAGCCAGGCCAAGCTGGTGCGTGTCATCAAGGGCCGTGTGCTGGACGTGGCTGTGGACATCCGCAAAAACTCGCCCACCTTCGGCAAGCATGTGATGGCCGAGCTGAGCGACGAGAACAAGCACCAGCTCTTCATTCCCCGCGGCTTCGCACATGGTTTCCTCGTGCTGAGCGACGAGGCCATCTTCACCTATAAAGTAGATAATGTGTATGCCCCGCAGGCCGAGGCCGGCATCCGCTGGAACGACCCAGCACTGGGCATCGAGTGGCCCATCGATCCCTCCGAGGTGCTGACCAGCGAGAAAGACCTGAAGCAGCCGCTGCTAAAAGATGCCTGGCTCTTTTAGACACCTCGTAATAACGTAATAACGTTATAACGACCAGAAACCTTTCGAAATAACGAAATAACGTCATAACGACTAATAAAAAGAAATAACGAAAAAATATGAATATCGCAATTGTAGGAACAGGATACGTAGGACTGGTGTCTGGCACTTGTTTTGCTGACACAGGTGTGAACGTGACGTGCGTCGATGTGGACGCCGAGAAGATTGAACGCTTGCAGAAGGGTGAGATTCCCATCTACGAGCCAGGCCTCGACGAGCTGGTGAAGAAGAACGTGGCAGCAGGCCGCCTGAAGTTCACCACCGACCTGGCCTCCATACTGAACGACCAGGAGATTGTCTTCTCCGCCGTGGGCACCCCACCTGATGAAGACGGCTCGGCCGACCTGAAGTATGTGCTGCAGGTGGCTCGCACCATCGGTCAGAACATGAACAAATACCTCGTCGTGGTGACCAAGTCGACCGTCCCTGTGGGTACAGCCAAGAAGGTGCGCCAGGCCATCGAGGAGGAGCTGCAGAAACGCGGCGTGGACGTCCCCTTCGACGTGGCCTCCAATCCTGAGTTTCTCAAGGAAGGCAACGCCATCAAGGACTTCATGAGCCCTGACCGCGTCGTCGTAGGCGTGGAGAGCGAGAAAGCCAAGAAGGCCCTCACCCGCCTCTACAAGCCGTTCCTTATCAACAATTTCCG
>JAGAAJ010000135.1 GCA_017615355.1 Prevotella sp. | reverse complement strand
TACCAGTTGTCCTCGCTGTTGTAGTCCAAGCGTGCACGGTAGCTGTAGAAGTGTTCGTTCCTCAGCGTCACCTGCTTCGACGTCTCCGAGCCGAGCTTGTTGCGGTAGTGCATGAAGTCCCAGCGCAGGCCCATCTTCAGGTCGAAGTGGCGCAGGTTGAAGTTGATGGGCAGGAACTCAGCCTCGAACTGATTATAGCGGATGTTATAGTCGCGCTCGCCTTTGAGGTAGATGTCCACGTCGTTGCGGCTGAAAGAGTAGCTGAGCGTGGGACGGGTGAAGCTGCGTGGGTGGACGGTCACCTCGCCGCGTGCCATCAGCCGCTTTCCCAGTCGCAGGGTGATGTCGGTGTTGATAGGAGTGGCCGTCTTCATGGGGATGTCGAGCCCCAGCTGTAGGGCGGCATATTCCTCCGTGTCATAGCGTACGCCGGCATGAAGCTGCAACGACTTACGTTCGCCGGCGGTGAGCACCACGCGCACGCCGTCAGACTCGTCCCAGTCCTTGGCAATATCATCGCGGTAGCTCCTTGGCAAAGGCCGTGGCAGCTTCTCGGGCAGCAGCTTGCACTCGGCCGTCTGGTAGAACAGGTCCACGCGCATCGACGTGGTGAGTTCCTGCATCAGGGTGGCATCGATGAAAGCCTCCCCAGGGGCCGTCTGGATATCTTTCAGGTGAAACTTCTGACGCAGGAAACGCTCGTCCTGCGGCGTCATGTTCTCAAACCTATAGCCGATGATAGGGTGCTTCTCCGTCATCACCTTCGGACGCAGCGGATAGCGCGGGGCCACTTTGAACGTATCGTCGATGCCGATGAGGGGCTTCAGGGCAAGGATTTCATCCCAGTGGCGCATCGCCTCCTCTTCACCTCGACGTATCAGCGTGTCGATGGCAGCCTGTGAGAAGCTGGCCGAGCCATAGCCCTTCGTGTCCACCTGCAGGTGCAGGTCGGTGATGGCCAGGTTCTCCTCCACCTTGTTCTTACAGTTCACGTCGATGATCTGACTGAGGATGCTCATCGTGCCTCCCAGGTCCTCCGCCTCTTTCGGTGCACCCTGCACGGTGACGCCGATGACGATGTCGGCGCCCATCTCACGGGCAATGTCGGCCGGATAGTTGTTCTTCAGACCGCCATCCACCAGCACCTTGTTCCCTATTCTCACCGGCGAGAAGGCGGCGGGTATGGCCATCGAGGCGCGCATGGCCTGTGGCAGCCGTCCGCTGTGGAACACCACCTCGCTGTTGTCGATGATGTCCGTCGCCACGCAGGCAAAGGGGTTGAGCAGGTCTTTACTGAAGTCGAGCGAGTCGGTATAGCCTATACAGAGCTGCTGAAACAGCTCGGCCAGGTTCTTGCCCTTGATGATGCCGCCGGCCTGCATGTCGGGCTTGCCGATGGTCAGGCCTGTAGTGAAGAGATAGGTGTTCTGCTTCCTTCGGTCGCCCAGGCTCTGGTTGTGCAGGTCCTCCTTGTCGGTGATGACGTAGCTCCAGTCCTGCACCCTCACCATCGAGTCGAGCGATTGGGCGTTGTAGCCGATGGAGTAGAGGCCGCCGATGATGCTGCCCATCGACGTGCCGGTGACGATGTCGACGGGGATGCCCGCCCGCTCCAGCACTTTCAGCACGCCGATATGCGCCATGCCCTTCGCGCCGCCGCCGCTCAGCACCACGGCCACTTTTTTGACCTTTGGTCGAGCTTCGGGGGAGGCAATACTGTCTTGCAATGCGCTTACATTCATTGCAGCCATCAAGGCGGCTGCGGCTATCAGGAATTTCTTTTTCATATGGCTCCCGGTTGTTATCTTCTTGCTATTCTTGGGGCTTATCGTATAGGTATTGTATGACATTACTTTTTTGTTGTAATGACAACGGTTTCACCACGATGGATATAGATGCCCGGCTGCGTAGGACGGCGACCTATCTTGAAGCCCTGCAGGGTGTACCATTCGGCGTCGTTGTCAGTAGAAACGCTGACAGTATGTATGCCCTCCGAGACTTTGTCTAAGTCTAACACGTATGGCTGCTCGAGTGTTCCGTAGACACCGTCGCTGACAAAGTGTTTCTCGTTTTCTATCACATACTCCTGGCCATTGTGCCAGACACGCAGCTCGATGGTGGCATCCTTGTCATCAGCCGACGAACCCATGACGGTCAGGAAGTAGTAGCCGCCGCTGAATGCTATGGCTCCTCGGCACTCGCCATTGATAAAGGCTCCTACCTCGGCATCCTCAATGCGCTCGTTGTTCTTCTCTACAACGGTGATGAATGCCATATTGTCGGGGAACTGGCTATCGTCCTCTGGCACGAAGTGGCTGGTCGTGGGCAAGCCATAGCCTCCCATGGAGGACAGCCTGCGGCCGTGGGCAGTACCGGCAGATGTTCGCGGATAGTGGAACGTCTTGGCGGTTGCTGCCTTCGACTCGTAGATGTAGCCCTCGCCAGGCACGATGCTCTCCAAGATTCCCTCCCAGGTGCCACGGTTGCCGAAGATGGCGTATGCACGGCGGCTCTTCACCATGTCGCCCACCTCGGGCTTCAGGTCGGCAAAGGCCTCGTCGAGTGACATGACATTGCCTGACAATGTGCCTATCCAGTTGTATCCATTTCGAATGGTCTGTGCACGCTCTGCTACATCAATCGTCTTGCCAAAGATGTCGAGCGAGGTGGCAGACGATACCTGTATCTTATACATGTTGCCGGGCTCAATGTCCGTCAGTGTTCCCTGGATATTACTTCCATCGCTGGCTATCGAGGCAAAAGCCGTCTTACCCTTGACATACTGGAAATCCTGCAAATCCCACGGATCCTTAGGCATCACATCCTTAATGGCTGTTGACTCAGGCTGCACATAGACAGACATCCATGTCCATCCTCTCGGCAGGGAAACGGTCTGCAACAGGTTGTCGGTAGAGCGGAATTCCACAGGATTGTCGTAGGTGCCGATGATAGCATCGGGTATGTACATGAGGTTGGTACTCTTCCCACCGTCAGGCATGGTGAGCTCCACGATGGGATAGATGATGCCCGTCGATGCGTCGTACATCTTGAATGTCAGGTTACGCTGGCCCGTGCTCAGGTCGGTGGGTGCGGCGCCATAGACAATCATATCCACATAGTAGGCATCGCGTGTGCTGACATACTTCGGACGTGCCACGCCGCAGCAGAGGCCCATGTCGTCGAAGGCTGCCACCTTCGTCTCGGTGTATTCACAAATCTTATCGTCGATGTATACCTGTCCCGTCAGGGTCATGTTGCTCTCATAGCGGTCTTCATCGACGGCCCAATCGGGTTCATCGCCCACAACGGTGATATTGCACTGCTGTACGCGACGGATGCCCAGATGGTCGGTAAGGTAGATATAGACCACGTACTTACCCACAGGCACCATCTTTCCTATGTAGAACTCGAGGTATTCCTGGTCGTTCTCGATCGTGCCGATAGGCTTGTCGACGGTCATCCATGTAGGCAGACCGCTGATTTCGTAACTCTGGGGCTGGCCTGTCCTGTTATAGATGGGGATGATGTATGAAAGCTCTTCGTTCCACTTCTTGTAGTGTGTTGTAGGATAGAGTTGCTGGTTGCCGTTTCTCCAGTCGACGCTGGCGAAGTCGGCATGGAACATCCACTCGGCTGTCTCGGAGTTGTTGCCGTGCTCGTCCTTGATATAGTCAACCTTGGCCACGAAGTCGTTGCCATCCATCAGCGGCAGCGAGGTGTCGGGGAAGCTGAAGTAGACCTGGTCGGCAGAAACCGTGAAGTTGAACTGCGTGTCTTCCATGCGCAACTTCGTGGAGCCCGGTTTCAGGGCAGGGGCGTTGAGGGCCTGCGTCGGGGATTGACTATTGGATATCTTCAATTGCGAGTCCTTCTGACCGAAGTTGGCGGTAGAGAAGGTGGTAATCACAGTGCCCTGCTCGTTGCGGTTGATTTCCTCCATGGGGAAGTAGCCCACCAATCCGGGATAGCTGTTGTCCATGCGCTCGTACATACGATTACTGATGAGGGCTCCGTCGAGGGCAGCGCCCCAGATGCGAATCTCATCGACATCGCCCGTGAAGCGGTTGATCTCCGCATCGCCATCATAGGCACCGCCAATTGTCAGGTAGTGTGAGCTGAAGCCTGGCACGCTGGTTTCGGGCAGCACCTTCACGGCCTGTCCATCGATGTAGGCAATGGCACTGGTGCCGCGACGCACATTGAAGGCCAGATGATGCCAGTTGCCGTCGCAGTAGTTGTTGTCGCTCAGTGTGATTTCGTTATTGGCGGATGTCAGAAGCAGCTTCCCACCGCTGAATCCGATGACGGTATTTTCCACCGACACCAGGGCGGCAGCGCCGTTGTTGTCGGCCTCATCGCCGCGGAACCACATCTCGAAGGCGAAGTTATCGGTCTTTGCAGGATTGAAGGTCGAGATGTCAACCTTCAGCGGGCTGCCCTTCTCGCCTGAGAGGTGGGCGGCGCGGTTCTCGTTGTTGATATACCAGCTCTCGCTATCCATGTGCATGTGGCGCGAACGGGCCAGATCGGTGATTTGTGTGCCGTGGCCTTCGTCCATACGCCAGTAGCCCACGAGGCCTGGTGTGTAGGATGCCCGCTTCTCGAGTCGTTTCTCATAGAGTTCAGTAGCCGTCACTTCGGAGTTCCAGATGGAGAGACCGGCAATCATTCCCGTCATGCCGTCGCCGCCGATGCCCAGCTTGCCATGACTGCTGAGATCTTTTGCAATGACGTTCTCGCCCACATAGACGGGCTTTTTATCATTGGCCGTGGCATAGAGCATGGTGATGCGGTTCTCGGGATTGTCGGCATCCTTGCGGTCATAGTTCAGCGCCATGTAGACCCACTGGTTGTCGGGAATCCTGGTATTGGTATCATAGACAGCATCTTCGCTGCCTATGCGTGCCCGAAGCATACCGTCGTCATGGGTAGAGAGCGAAAGCAGGTTGTCGTCAGTACCCACGCTGACGATGGTGCCGTCGCCCTGGCGGTAGAACCATAGGTCGAAGGCATAGTCATAGTTCGCCAGGTCGTACATGGCATCGGTCTCGATGCGCTTGCCGTTGAGTTGTGCTGCCACATCGGGTGCACTCGTAGCCAAAGCATAGTTGAAGCCGCCCTCGATGCGGAAGTTGTCGCTCTTGCTCAGCGAGTTGCCGTTGAGCACCTCGTTGAAGCGTATGTGCATGTTGTTGCGGTTCATATAGGTCAGCCAGCCGTCTTCAGGACTTACCATGCCCAGGATCTTCGGGCCATGGGTGTCCTGCGTCACCTCGATGATATTGCTCTCGTAGGTCACATCGTCGTTGCCGTACTTGCCGAAGGTCTGAGCCTGCAGCTCATAGAGGCCGTCCTCGGCAAAGGCTACCGAGTCTGCAAACTGGCTGCCTTTTGGCATAGGCTCGTATCCCATCGTGAGCAGGCTGTCGACGGTGGTCCATTGCTTGATGACGTTCCACGTGTCGGTGCCCTTGCGGCGGAAGCGAAGGCGGATGCCCTTCAGATTATTGTCCTGACGGTCGAGGTTGTACATCTTGGCAATGATGCCGCCGTTGTCCTTCAGGTACTCCTGGTTGAGCACGGTGTGATCGACTGCCAGGTCGACATGGGCCGATGACGGCACGAAGTGTACGCGAAGCGTCACCTTGTCGCTCTCGATGCTCGGATCTTTCTCGGACTTCAGCTGCACCACGATGTCTTCGTAGTCAATGATGCTTGGGTCGCTCTGACGTACGATGAGGGTCTTCTCGACGGTCTCGCCGCCCTTCATCTTGATGAGTCGCCCGTCCTTGCCGTTGCTCAGCACAGCCCCGTCGACCAAGAGGATAGCGCCATTGGGATTGCTGCCATCCTTCACCTGCAGCACGTAGGTGCAGATGTCGTTGGTCTCGCTCTGGTTCGACAGCTGCAGCACGAACTTGGCATCGCTGCCAGTAGGCACGTCGGTCAGCTCGTTGCTGCCCTTCACCTTCAGCTGCGGGTTCTCAACCTTCATCGTAGCCTCGTTGAGCTGGGTGCCCTTCTGGTAGAACTTGGTGTAGCTGGCACCCTCATACGGGTTGACGGTCTGTCCACCACGTGTGCGGAAGATGGGGCCCCATCCAGCAGGCGACTTGTAGACATCGACCGAGAGGGCCGTACGCACATCGCCGTCGCTCATCGTCCATGCCACGGTATTCGTCTTCGTGGTGAGCGTGTCTAGGTTCTCGCCGTCGCCCCAGGAGTTGACGCTCGAAAAGATGACATTGACACCGGCATCGTTGATCAGCGGGCCATACTTCATGTCCTGGTTCCAGGTGAACGTATAGGTGCTGGCATGCGTGTTGCCCGTCTTACGGGAGTTTTCGGTGGTCATGCTCACCTTCGTGCCACTGGCTATGGAGTAGTTCTCTATGAGATTTTCAGCATCGCCAAAGGCTTTGATCTTGTCTTCCTCATTATCGGCAATGCGTTGACGCCATAACTGGATCTGGTTGATGGCATACTCCACCTCGTCATCCTGGTCTTTGTTTTCCGTACCGTCAACCATGCGGTAGCTGGGGAAACCATTGGTGGCTTCCAGCTGTTCGTCGGTCCAGTAGTCAAGGTCGCCGTTGGCACGTCCGAACTCATCGTCACCAGGTGAGTATTTGGTGTAGTACATCACCTTGCCTGGCACCACGGTCAGGTTGTTCTTGTCCCAGTGGTCGGCATTGATGTGTCCCTCTACCAGTTTGGTGCGGATGATGTTCTCCCAGTTGGGGATCAATGTGTTGAGGATATAGGCCTGCGGATAGGCGAACTTGGTGCCGAAGCTCTCGCTGACGGTGATGCCGTCTTTCTCGGTGAGGACGAACGACCCGTTGTCCTGCTTGAACAGGCCCAGGATGCGACCCTTGCTGAAGAGCAGGTTGGTGGCACGTCCGATGTAGGTGTCGCCACCTTCGGGTGCGAAACTCATGGTCGAGAGGTCAATCACCATCGAGCCGGGCGTGGTCATCTGTTCGGTCACCGTGTAGGTTTTGTCGTCGACGGATGCGTCCTTGTCGGTCCAGTTGCCGTGGAAGGTCTCCGTCTGCTGCGACACGAACTTCCACTTCGAGTTTTTGAGCATTGCAACCCCCATCACCTCACCATAGGTGAATTCAAAAGTAGGCGTCTCGCTGAAATAGGCACCACCGCCAATCTTCTTGTTACGGTTGTTGTAGATGGTGGTGTGGTTGTAGGAGGTAATCTCCTTGTTGGTGAGTGATGCCACCGAGGTAGACCCTGGCGGGCGACGGATAATCATATCCACGGCCTGGGGACCGCTGGTGACGAAGTTGGTACCTGAGCCCACGCCGCCCAGCATGATGAGGTCGAGGGCCTCGGTCTGTGAGTCGGGAGCCTGCCACATCGTGGTGCGTCCGTCAACCTTCACGCCGATGCTGACGTTGCGCAGGTTGCCAGTAGCCAGGTTGGGGAATCCACCCTCCCATTGATAGTCAATGTGTCCCTTCTCGTCAGGAGATATCTGGATGCTCAGCGTCTTGTAGGCTTCACCCACTTCCACTTCCTCGCCGTTGATGGTGGCCTTCTCGCCATAGACGGTGGTGGTGGCGCTGGCATCGTTCATGATGGTGAACACGGCATCCTGAGGAATCTCCTTGAACTCCTTGCGGGTGTCGAGGTTGACGTAGCGCTCGAAGATGTCGATGCCGAAATCGTAGTATTTGCCCTGCTGGAACAGCGGATGTCCGTAGACATATTCATAGCCGTTCTGGGTATAGCGTACCACTTGCACGGTGTCAACGGTATTGTCGAGGTTGGTCACGGCAATGCTCTTCTCGCCGAAGGCACCGTTCTTCTGGCCTTCCTGCATGACTGCAATCGACGGGTTGGCACGATACTGGCGCAGCATCTTGGCGCTGTAGCGGTAGTAGCGCATCTGGTCGCCCACCTCTAAGGAGTCTTGCTTCATCTTCTCATTGATGGCATTCGAGGCATCAATCATCGGCAGGTTCTGGGCAAAGACCGGCTCGTTGTCATAGTCGGTGCCGCCCACGAACTTGATACTCTCCACCTTGTATTTCAGCGGGGGCAGCATGGCCGAGAACTCACCCGTCTTCTCATCGGTCGTGATATAAATAAAATAGGTGTCATCGTGGTTGCCACCGGCACGGTAGGCCGTGCTCTGGATGCTGTCGCTAGCACTCTCTACGGGGATGTTCTCTGTGCCGAAGGTGCCGTCGCCGTGGCTGTCGACGATATAGTTGAACGAGCATTGCGACTCCTTGCCAAGACTCAGCTTGATGGTGGCCTTACCCAGGCGGTTGACGCTGCGATTGAAGCCTACGGGCTCGTTCAGGTCGGTGAAGCCGCCGTTGATACGGCCGGTGACGTTGACCAGTGTGGAGTCAACGAAGTTGACGGTCTCAGCACGCTTGAAGTCGTAGGTCGAGCCGTCGAGCGGGAACGAGGTGAACTTGTGCCCGTTCATGTAGCACTCTATCAGGTGGTTGCCGATGGGCACGGCTATCTCGAACTCGCCGTTAGCATCGCTGTAAACGCCTTCCTTCGACTGCACCAGCGAGCCGTCGATCATAAACTGAACGCTGTCCACGGGAATATTAGTGTTCAGGTAGGTCACCTTACCACGCACGGGGAACGACGACACGTCGGTGAAGTCGTAGCTATTGAGCGTCAGGCTGCCGTTGCCGATGAAGCCGTTGCGCGACAGGGGCGAGAACTCGTGGATGCCGCGTGTCGGCGTGATGGTGTAGGTGGAGCCGCTGCCCACGAAGGGTATACCGCGGATGATGTACTCACCGTTCTCGTTGGTCACAGCATAGCGCGACAGCTGGTTGTCGACGGGCACGATGCTGGATGCAGAGATGTTGTTGCCCACCTTGGCATGACGGCCATTCGGCATATCGTTGGCGTAGGATGCATCGAAGACGTAGCGGTTCAGCCCTTCGTCCAAAGGCCAGTAGAGTGCCAGGCCCTGCTCACGGCCGTTCAGCACGCGATCGGTATAGCTATCTTTCTCCTTGTCGGTCAATATGTGGTTCCACACGCGCACCTCGGCAAGATTGCCACGGAAAGCCTCGTCAGTCTCCAGGTATTTGCAGCCACCCACAGAGAACGGCAGTGTCGTTTCATCACTGACCACCTCAGTAATCATATTGGGGAAATATTCCTGCTTTTCGGAATTGGTAGATAAGTTATAAGCTGCCAAAACAGTTTCCTGGGAGGTTCCTTCGGGCATATACATGCAAATGCCATTGTAGATATAACAACCATCGGGAATGTCACCCACCTGATTTTCCACAAAGTGGTGTTGTTTGTCAGAGACATGAGCGCTGGTTTCTATCAGCTTGAAATCGTCATTGACTGACAACGATACGCCCTCACCCGAATACTGACAGCCAACCAGCGAATAGATGCCGGAAGGAATGGTCAGGCCTGAGTCATACAACGATCCTGACCATGTGTGATCAATGTACTCTACCGGCTCAGGAAGCTGTCTGGTCTTTGAATAAGCACGGTACCAATAATAGTGTGATGACTTGCTCCACCATCCGGCACTGACCTGTTCGTAGCCATCGGCGTACATCTTGTCATTGTTCGCGTTCTTATCTTCACTGGAACAGAACACCCAGGTCTGATACTCATCGCTATAGTAGGACTCCGACCCTCCGTTATTGATAGCCGTGTCGTCCTCAATAAAGACTTTGATGGCTTTGTATTCTGATATGATTTTTTCTGATTTCGTGATGGGTCCCGCCTTCTCATAAAGAAGTTTGTAGCCATCGCCTTGCCGGCTGCCTAAGAGAAGACGTCCGAGACCGGGAATCTCACCAACGACGGCTCCCTCGCTGAGTCCAGCATCAGGACGCACGAACATCTGAACGGTGTAGTCCTTGTCGCTGCCGAAGACCTTGGCAATCTCAGCACTGTCTGCCTCCCAGGCAATACCCGTCGAGGCACCATCGACATACTGTGAGGCACCCTCCACCATGTTGTCGTCGCCTGTGTTAGAGGGGCGCAGCGACAGGCGGACATCGTCGACAGCCGAGCCAGTGCCGAAGGTGACACGGCCCGAGATGACACCGCGTGCCTGACAGAAACCCACGTCGTAAAGGGTGTTCTGCAGCACGTTGCCGCTATACACCTCCATCTTGTACTCGTAGTAGTAGCCCGGCTGCACGGTGTTGTCCTCGTAGGTATAGAGTTCCGATGTGCCGTTGGCAGTATGGATGCGCATAAACTCACTATTGCTGTTGACATAGCGGCGCGAAAGGACGTAGGTGCTACTTTCCGAACCTATCTGGTTGGCATTCCACGACAGGCGAACGGTAGCGTCGTGCGTGCCCTTCGTGGCCTCGAAGTCCTTCAACTGAGAGCCGGAAAGCAGGCCGGCATAGATGGCATCGCTCTCGAAACGATACTTGTCGTCGACCAGCGACAGGCGCACCTTGTACTGATAGCGTGTAGAGACGTTGGGCAGGTCGGTATCGACAAACGACAGCGAGGCACCGGCTGCAGGCTGGGCATCTCCGGTGACGCTGCCATACTCGGCCCAATCGCCTTCCTCGGTAGTCTTGCGCAACACCTTGAAGTTGACGGTAGCGGCATCGGTCGGCACACGGGAATACTGCCAGGTGAGCTTCACCTTGTCGGTCACCCTGATGTCCTGCTGCAGGGAGTGGATAGACATATTAGGAGCTGTGCTCATACCGTTGGAGATGCTATAACCCAGCTTGGCCAGCAGGGCATCGTCAGGACTGTTCAGCATGCCTGAGTTGATGCTCTTGCCTATCCAGTCCTTGGGCACGTTGAGCACCATATACTTGTAGTATGCACCCGACTGCACACCATCGTCGGTGTAGCTCATGGTAGTGCCACTATTGTCAATATTGCCGCGGCGGCTCCACGACTTGCCCGACTGGATGTTTCCGCTGGCATCGGCCTCTACCCTGTAGATATAAGATGTGCACGTGAGATAGTTGCCGTCGGTGGGCTGCGACCACGACAGCGCCGTGGTCTTGTCAAACTGACGATATTCAGTAGTGATACTGCCAGGAACGGGAACCACTTGGAACACATTGGTCTTGTTGTAGGCACTCGACTGACTCCAGAAGTCGGCCTTCGGATCTTTCACACCCTGACGGGCCGTGACATTCACGTCGATGCGTTTGGGATTGCCAACCGTCTCGGGGATAGCAGTGTCGTAGCTCTTTGCCTGATACTTGTCGCAGTCGAAAGATTCCCTGACGATTTCCTTGCTGCCGTCCTGCTTATAGAAAATGTAGGCGACGTCGTAGGTGCAGTAGCGGGAGCGCACATCGTTGACCTTGCTCGGGATGTCGTCGGGCAGCTTCGGCGCGGTGAACCTGATATTGTCGGCACCGGTGCGCTCGCACGTGTATTTGCCGGCATCGATGGCATCCATGCCCAAGGTGCTGCCTATCTCGCACTCGTAGCGCAGCACCTTCGTGTACCAGTCGTCGTTGCTATGCTGGAAGTAATAGTATATCTTCCACGTGTCGCCGGCCAGCTCGGCAGGGAAGTAGAAGTCCACCTTGGCCGTCATATAGTGGTTGTCGCTGCCCCACTTCGTCAGCCAGAAGCTTTGCTCCGAGGTGCCTATCTGCTGGTCGCCCATCTGCGAGTTGGTGAACCATGCCTTGGCATTGGCTTCACAGATGTAAGCCTTCACCTCTGCCGTCTGACTCTCGTCATCGCCTTGGTTGATATACTTCAGGTACATCAGGTCGATGGTCTTACTGCCATTCGTGGCATAGACATGACCGCCTTTGGAGTAGGTGTTGCTATGGTCAAGGTCGGCGAGGAACACCTCAAGGCACAGATGATCGCCCGAGGTGTAAGCATAGTACTTGCTTTCGTTGAGCACCCAGTCGCTGGCCTGGACGCGCAGCGCCGTCATGGCCAAAAGGATTGTCAGCAGTAGATAGATTCTTGTTTTCATATCGTTTTCGTTTTAGTTTTCGTTATTGTTAATCGGATTCTCCAGCATCAACCATAGTAGAGTTATACATGATGCTTCCCTGGTTATTGCCGTATGTGTTTCCTGTAGCGGTCAATAACGATGTTGAACCGATGTGAATAGTTCTACATTCAGGTGTGTTGTATCTCTTTCTCATTTGATCACGTATTTCTTTCCGTTATTCATATAAATTCCCTTCGCGCTCGGTTTGCCGCTAAGGTGTCGACCGCTTAGGTCATACCAATCTTCTCCATTGGGGGAGGGGTTGGTGGTGAGGCTCCCTAACCCCATTTCTTCGCCTGGGAAACTAATCTCCAGTCGGGCACCGGCTGGTAGCTGGGTAGTGGGGATTTGCAGATAGGCCTTGTTTGCCTTGATTGTACCACCTGAAGTGGGATGGAAGGCTCCGTCCTTCAGGACAAGGTTAGTTTTATCGCCATCAACGGCTTCAATAGGGGTATCTGCTGTGACACCAACAAGCATGTTGCTGGAATAAAGACTTGCGTCAGTGCCGTATGTATTATTAATACGGGGCAAACTAACAGAGCCGGTAGTGCTTGCAGTTTTGTGAATGAGCACACCCTTACCTGCGGCAATATACTGCACACGCTGAATATGGATGCGCTGGTCCTCAAGTTTATCAACCACATAGAACAGCATGTTCGAGCCGTTGTCAACGTCTTGGAATGTGACGTTACCGCAAAAGCTGATAATCTCTTTTTCGATGGTGAAATGGCCATATACCTTCGCGTTGCCAAACGTTTGACTTGCTACCTGGGCTGCTGGCAATACGACATTGACATTTGAAGTCAGGATGTTGTTGATGGAGTTGTCATTCCAGGAGATGTTCCCTCCACTGTAACCCTCAATCTCAACCGTTACAAGATTACCTCTTGACCCTAAGCTCAACAACAGGGAATGCATATTGTCAACCGACATCCCGCTGCCCATGTTAATCTTGGTCAAGGTGTTGGTCCTCCCGCCAAAAAGGTTGCTCTGGAATGTTGGATTCCCATCGTCTATAATCAGGTTCTTCAGATTGGAATTAGCATCTTGGAAAGCTCTACTATTGACCGAAGTAACTGTAGATGGAATAATCAGACCCTTGGCAGCTTTTCCTTTATCTGTCAATCCTGTGATGGTATTCCCATTATCAGCATAAGTGAAGCAGTCACTCTGGGCATAGCCCGTCATTGTTTCTGCCATTAGCATAAGCATGATCCCAAAGGCCCGTGCCATCAGTGTCATACTAGTTTTTGTCTTGTTCATCATATACACATAATTTCGTTCTTTTTTCGTCTGGTCGTCCAGCGTCTGGATGGCCTTCTGCCCTTCACGTCAGCCCTGTGCGCTTATGGCAGTCAATATGGCGACTGCGGCTAATAAAACCTATTTCATTGTTATGGTAGGTGTAAGTTTTTCTGCCTTTCGGTTGCAAAAATATGAAAAATCGTGTAAAATACCAAATAATCGTCTCGAAAAAAAATTTTTATGACCCGCCGAATGTGATTTGAAAGGTGCATATGCAGACAAAATTTTTGTTCATCCGACACATACTTTGCGGCTCTGTGTGAGAAAGCATTTTTGCAACTTGCTGATTTTCAGAATAATAAAATTTTCTGTTGTTGATGAAAATTTTTTCCACGCAAAAAGTGAAAAAAAACCACAATCCATCACTTTTGCATCTAACCTATTGTACGCCAATAGTTTAAGGAGTGATGGTTTGTAGTGATGGTTCAAAAAAACCATCACTTTTTCTTGTTTTTTGACAAGATTTTTGGCTTCCTGAGCAGTACTGCGCAGCAAATTTTGGAGGCTCTGCAGCAAAATGCGCAGGCTGCGCAGCAAATTCTACAGCCTGTAAAATTTCAAAAACAGCCTGTTTTTCAGAAAATTAAGACTGTTTTTTGCTAGAAAAAATGTCAAAAATTCGGAGTGATGGTTTGAACAAACCATCACCACAAACCATCACTCTTCAACCTTCTGTGTTTCAGAACGTTTGAAGCGAAAGTGATGGATTGTGGTTTATTTTCACTTATTGAATGAAATGAAATTTCATATCTACATCATGACCATCAAAATGGTAATATTTATTTACAAAGCCATTTTCCCCCCTTTACGGAGAATAAACCATCAGAACTTATAGCGCAGCCGACAAGGATGATGCCCCTTGAACTCAAAAAAGTTGCTTCACTGGAAAGGTGAAGTAGGTATCGGGGAAGGGCTCGTCCTTCAGGGTGAAGTGCCACCACTCGGTGTCGAAAGGTTTGAAACCGTGGCGGAGCATGGCCTGGCGCAGGATCATGCGGTTCTTGAACTGCTCGGGGGTGATTAGTCGTTTCGGTGACGAATTCCCTAAACCACCAGTATATTCGCCCGTCTCGGGGTTGCCGCAGAAATCGGGATGGCTCTCGGGGCCGAACCAGTCGAAGGTGCCGCCCATGTCCACCTCCTTCTCCGTCGCCATGTCGAAAAGCGTCAGGTCAACGGTGGAGCCACGGGTGTGACCGCTCTTCAGACAGATGTATTCCTGAGGAAAGAGCACGCTCTTGTCGAGGTCTGGATAGAAGTAGGCCTTCATCAGCGTGTCGTTGACGTCCTCGGCCCAGCGCACGAAGTGGTCAACACCCTTCTGCGGACGGTAGGCATCGTAGATCTTCAATCGATAACCTTGGGCTTTCACGTCGTCACTCACAGCCTTCAGACTGTCAGCTGCCTGTTTCGTGAGCAGTGCCGTCGGCTCCTCATAGCCGTCGATACGGGTACCCACGAAGTTGTACGTGCCGAAGTAGCGGATTTCCAATATAGCATCGGGCACGACATCGGTAATGGTTACAAACTGGCTGTTATCGTCAGTAGCGCTGACCGCCGCACTCTTCTTCGTGTCCGAAAAGCAGGATACCATCAGCGTTGTCATTAACGTAATAGCAAATAATAATGGCTTTTTCATAATTGTTGAGATAAAATATGTCATTCGTCTAATATTTTCGTATTCAGAAGTCCAGGCGATAGAAGACGTTAGGCAGTGAGATGCCATATTTGTCTACGTGCTCGTTGAGGGTACCGAGGTCGAAGCGCACATTCTGAGGCGACTTCGCACCAAGGATGTTCAGTCCCTCGAAGGCGATGGTAT
>JAGAAJ010000134.1 GCA_017615355.1 Prevotella sp. | reverse complement strand
TTCAAATGCTGCAGCTGAGTCTTTCAATGCCAAAGTCAAGGCTTTCAGAGCTGCACTCAGGGGAATAAGAGATGAGAAATTCTTTCTCTATAGGCTATCATCGATTTATGCTTATCCCCACTGATTATCTACTGAGCCATGACTTTACCGTTTTTGATGTAAAGTCCGTGAGACGTGGCTGATGATCTGCGTCCCTGAAGGTCGTAAAGAATATCATCTGATGCAGGCTGCTTTTTTACATCATCAATGGCCAAAGGCTTGGTGCAGCACAGCTCGATGTAGTCGATGTCGGGCATCCAGTTAGAGGGATTAGAAAGGCGAATGGTGTTCATACCCTCGTTCAACTGTATATCCACCTGCTTCCTGCCTACCCTGTCATATCCACCGCTGTTGCAGCTAATGGTCTTTACTTTTTCTCCGTTGACGCTGACGGTGATGTTACGGTTTTCACCGCAGAGATAGGCAATGGTGAGCTTGTACTCGCCACCTGTAATGCTATAGACATTGCGCCATTGCAGGTCGTTAGCGTCTCTGCTTCCTAACCAACCTGCCTTGTAGCCTCCTGAACAGTTGGCATCGGCATTGTATGAACCGGTCTTTTCCTGCTGATTGTTTTTGATTTCCTGATAAACGCTATTATAGCCTGTCTCTGCCTCATAGCGGGTGCGCTCCAGACGTGTCTCGGCATCAGCCACATAGATACATGTACCGTGAGCAGGCACCTCCACCTCATAAGTATCGGTGAATTCGCCGATATCCTTCTTTTTGAAAACATCGCGCAGCTTTACTACACCGGCAAGATCCAAATCGGCAAAACTGACTGGCACAGTCTTTGCAGCGTCGTTGGGATTATAGACGGCAAAGGCGCGCTTTGTGCCAAACAGTTTCTCGATATCTTTCACGAGAATGTAGCAGCCATTGACATACTTAACGACATAGGCCTGCTGATAGAGCGTGTCCTGATTGAGTGCGATCAATTCTTTGTTTCGCAGCAGATTGAGCGTAGCAGTCTTGATGTTGGTGAGGTCACAGCCGATGAGCAGTGGCGAGTTCATGATGCACCACATGCCGAAGTGCGTCTTGTCTTCCTCTGTAGTGAGCGAGCGTCCTACCTCGAGCATGTCCATATCATTGTAGTGCCCCTCGCTACAATAGGCCGACAAGTAGAGGTTTTCAGCTATGATACCCTTAACGGATTCCCAGCTGCAGTTGATGTCACCGGTGGTACGCCAAGAGAAGGCTGCATCGTCAATCCATGTTCCGGGATAGGCCCAGCGGCAGGCGTTCATGCGCACATCAGTGCGGCCTGTGTTCTTAATGGCCTGTGCAATGGCGGTGTAGCGCTCCTGTTCGTCGAGTACTAGATGATCCTCGTTATGATAGTAGGAACCACCACAAAAATCGACCTTGATGAAATCGAAGCCACAGTCAAGGAAGAAGAAATCACAATCCTGCTGGTCGTGTTCATAGAGCCCTACTCCCTTACCAATGGCATCGCCACTGAACATACTGCCGCAGGTGTTGCGTCCAGCGTCGCTGTAGATGCCGGCCTTCAAACCCTTTGAGTGGATATAGTCCACCACGGGTTTCAGACCATTGGGAAAGCGTGTGGGATGGACGAGCAGATGACCGTCAGTTGCGTCGCGCCCACCAAAGTAACCATCATCAATATTGATATGGTTGAAGCCTACGCTGCGCAAACCCTTGCTCACCATAGCAGCGGCCTGGTTCCTGATGAGCGTCTCGTTAATATTCACACCATAGGTATTCCACGAGCTCCACCCCATCGTCGGGCCGTTCTGAGCGGATACAAAAGCGGCAGTCATAAAGGCTGCCGCAAGAAGAGTATTCCTAATCATCGCTATTCATTAGTTGTTGACGGAGCCTCCTACGATATCGAGCAGCTCGCTGGTGATAGCCTGCTGGCGGCTCTTGTTGTATTGCAGGTTCAGCTGACGAAGCAGCTCATCGGCATTGTCGGTAGCGGTCTGCATGGCCACCATGCGGGCGGCATGTTCCGAGGCGACACTGTCGAGCAAAGCGGTATAGAGCATCAGGTGGGCCAGCTTTGGAATAAGCAACGACAGCACAGAGTCCATATCGGGCTCCACGATGAAGTTGTCGTTCAAAGGCTTCGCCTCATCCTCCTTCTGCTCATGCTCACGACGATTCTTCTTCAAATAGTCCTGTACCTTCTTAGTGACTACATTTGACGTAAGGTCGCGCTCATGGTCACGCTGCAACTCAGTCTCGATGTCGATAGGCAGGAAGGTCTTATGGGTGAGAATCTGTGAGCCGGCACTCTTGAAGTGATGGTAAATCAGCTCCACCTTGTCAATCTCTCCTTTGGCGAAACGCTCGCCCAGCTCCATTGCCAGGTCAATGCATTGTTTCACATTGGGATGGTCGACGAGATCGGCCAGGTCGCACTTCACGTTATAGCCCAACTTGCGAGCCTTCTCAGCCACCTTGCGCCCTATGGGATAAACCTCAACATTGTCCTTGCCTAATTCATCGGATAGCGTCTCCTGTGCTTTCATCATCACCTTGATGATGTTGGCATTGAAGCCGCCACAAAGCGACGAATTGCTGCTGAAGACCACGAGGGCGACACGCTTGACAGGCCGCTCCTGATCGTAGATGGTCTGTGCCTCCGCCTCTGCAGCAAGGAACGACTTGAGGATGTGCTCCAGCATCGTCTCGTAGGGCAGCATGTTCTGGATAGCCACCTGAGCATGATGCAGCTTCGACGACGCCACCATCTTCATGGCAGAGGTAATCTTGCGCGTCGAGTTAACCGAGGCAATGCGGCCTTTGATTTCCTTTAATGATGGCATAAGCTATTAGGCTTTATACGTGGCGGCGATGTCAGCCATGACGGCCTCGATCTTGCCGGTCGTCTCTTCGTCAATCTTGCCGGAGCCCAGCGTCTCGATGACCTCGGGTGCTGTGTTGCGCAGCTTGTCGAGGAACTGATTCTGACACTCACGCACCTTGTCGATGGGCACCTCGCGCATCAATCCGTGCACACCGCAATAGAGGATGGCCACCTGCTCGCCAACGGGCATCGGGCAGTACTGCGGCTGGATGAGCAGCTGGTTGTTCTTACGACCGCGGTCAAGTGTCATAGCCGTCACAGCATCCATATCACTCGAGAACTTCGAGAAGGCCTCGAGCTCACGATACTGTGCCTGGTCAATCTTCAGCGTACCAGCCACCTTCTTCATGGACTTGATCTGTGCTGAACCACCTACACGGCTCACGGAGATACCTACGTTGATGGCAGGACGGAAACCCTGGTTGAAGAGGTCTGACTCCAAGAATATCTGACCATCGGTGATGGAGATCACGTTGGTGGGGATGTAGGCCGACACGTCGCCTGCCTGCGTCTCGATGATGGGCAGAGCGGTCAATGAGCCGCCACCCTTCACATGACCCTTCATGCACTCGGGCAGGTCGTTCATCTGCTCGGCCACCTCCTGCTGCTCGTTCATCTTGGCAGCACGCTCCAACAAGCGGCTGTGCAGATAGAACACGTCACCGGGATAGGCCTCACGACCAGAGGGACGACGCAGGATCAGCGACACCTCACGATAGGCCACAGCCTGCTTCGACAGGTCGTCGTAGACCACGAGGGCAGCGAAGCCACGGTCACGGAAATACTCACCGATGGCAGCACCTGCGAAGGGTGCATAATACTGCATGGCGGCAGGATCGGCAGCCGTAGCTGCTACGATGATGGTGTAAGGCAGTGCGCCATGCTCCTTCAGGGTCTGCACCAGGGCAGCCACCGTTGAAGCCTTCTGGCCGATGGCCACATAGATACAATAGACAGGCTTGCCTGCCTCGTAGAAACTCTTCTGATTAATGATGGTATCAACGGCGATGGCAGTCTTACCTGTCTGACGGTCGCCGATGATGAGCTCGCGCTGTCCGCGTCCGATGGGAATCATCGAGTCGACTGCCTTCAAGCCGGTCTGCAGCGGTTCCTTCACAGGCTGACGATAGATCACGCCAGGAGCCTTGCGGTCGAGAGGCATCTCGAAAGCGCCAGTGAGGTCGATGTCGCCTTTGCCGTCGATGGCCTGTCCCAGCGGATTGATAACGCGTCCCAGCATGTTGTCGTTCACGCGGATGCTGGCGATGCGGCGAGTGCGCTTCACCACCATGCCCTCCTTGATGCCCGACGTCGTACCGAGCAGCACGCAGCCCACGTTGTCTTCCTCCAGGTTCATCACGATGGCCATCGTGCCGTTCTCAAACTCCAGCAGCTCGTTGGCCTCGGCATTGCGCAGGCCATAGATGCGAGCCACGCCGTCGCTGACGGTGAGCACGGTACCCACCTCGTCGAACTGCTGAGCATCGCTGATGCCCTTCAGCTGGTCGAGCAACACCTGACTGACTTCGCTTGGTTTAATCTTATCTGACATTGTTTTTCCTTTCTTCGTTGTTACGTTATAACGGTATAACGTTATACGACTATTTACTTAACTGGTTAAGAATACTGTTGAGCCTGGCCTTCACGCTGGCGTCCATGCGATACGTGTCATATTCGAGGATGAAGCCGCCGATGATATCGGGATTCACCTCAGTCTCAAACTCCACAGTTCCCTGAGTCTTGCTTTCCACCATCTGGCGCATCTTCTGCTCGGTGGCAGGAGCGACGGCCACGGCGGTGGTCAGTTTTCCACGGATGATGTTCTTCTGCTGACGATAGAGGGTGACGTAGGAGTTGGCCATGAACTGTATCATGTTCTCGCGGTCTTCCTTCAGCACCAAGGCCATGAAGGCTTTGCTCAGTGCCGATGCCCCTTCGCCGCCAATGGCAGTCAGGAGCAGCATCTCCTTCTTTTCCTTGGCCAGCATGGGGTTGTCTATCGTGTGGCGCAGCTCGGGCACCTCGACGTAGCTCTTGGCCAGCAGTAGCATCTCCTGATACACCTGCCCGTCGAGCTTGGCGTCAATGGCACTCTTCAGCAGCGCCCTGGCGTAACGTACCGATATGATTCCTATATCCATAAAGTTTAAATTGTAATGTTTAAAGTTTAAAGATTAAAAATCAATGGGTTACTGTTTGTCGACATCATCCAGCATACGGTCGATGAGATCCATCTGCGCCTTGTCGCCCTGAAGGTTCTGACGAAGCACCTTCTCGGCAATCTCAACGCTGAGCGCGGCAACCTGCTTGCGGATATCGGCAATGGCGGCCTTCTTCTCCTGCTCAATCTCGGCCTTGGCGTCGCTGAGCAGGCGGGCACCCTCCTCACGGGCTTTTGCCTGAGCTTTCTCTACGATGGCGTCGCGGGTCTCGGCAGCTTCCTTGAGAATCTGCGCCTGCTTTTCGCGAGCCTCCTGTAGGATGGATTCACCTTCTTTCTGTATATTGGCCAGTCGCTCATTCGCCTCATGAGCCTTGCGCAGCGAGTCATCGATGAAAGCCTTGCGCTCCTTCACCATGTTCGTGATGACAGGAAAGCCAAACTTCCAAAGGATGAACAGCACGACAAGGAATGTCAGCGCCATCCAGAACAACAGACCAGTAGAAGGAATTAACAAATCCATACGCTGAATTCTACCTTTTACTTTTTCTTACCTTATTATCTCTGCTTAGATACAGAGGAATGCAATGACGGCTGCGAACAGGGCAACACCCTCAATCAGAGCGGCTGCCACAATCATGTTAGTGAACAGCTTGCTCATCACCTCCGGCTGACGGGCCATGGCATCCATAGCCTGACCACCGATTCTACCAATTCCCAGACCAGCACCAATGGCTGCGAGACCTGCGCCTACTGCGGCACCTAACTTAGCAACGCCTTCTACGGCTAACAATGTTGTAATCATAATTGTTTAATGTTTTTTTGTTGTTAATATTTTTCGTTATTTCGATTTTTCGATAATTCGTTATGACGTTATTTCGTTATGACGTTATTACGATCAATTTTTATTCATGCGCGGGCTCCACTCTTGCCAGACCGATGAACACGGCGCTGAGCATCGTGAACACCATAGCCTGGATGAAGCAGACCAGACACTCGAGACACATCATGAAGATGCTCATCAGCACAGACAGGGCCGACATCGAGAGCTGCACGGCGACAGCCTGCGAAGCCACGAGGAAGATAATGCACGTGATAGCCACGGCAATGGCGTGTCCTGCCATCATGTTGGCAAAGAGTCGGATCATCAGGGCGAAGGGCTTCGTGAAGATGCCCACGAACTCGATGAGCGGGATGATGGGTGCAGGGCACTTCAGCCAGGTGGGCACATCGGGCCAGAAGATATCCTTCCAGTAGTGCTTGTTGCCCGAGAACTGTACGATGACAAACGTGCAGAGGGCAAGGAAGAACGTCACGGCGATATTGCCCGTCACATTGCCTGAGCCCGGCGGGAACGGAATGAGTCCCATGACGTTGCAGGTGAAGATGAAGAAGAAGCAGGTGAGCAGGTAGGGCACATATTTCTCATACCCCTTGCCCACGCCCGGCTTGATGATCTCATCCACCACATACATCACCAGCATCTCGATGAAGCCCACGAATCCGCCGGGAGCGGCGTCGCTGGCATGGCGCTTCTTGTACCATCGGGCACAGCCGAGGATGATGCACACCAGCAGGATGACGTTGATGAACATCACGGCCACCGTCTTCGTGATAGAGAAGTCGAGCACAGGCTGACCGTTCTCCACGATCTTTCCGGCATTCTCGCCTTCAGTGGCGATGGCCAGTCCCTGCAGCTCAGCCGGCGCATCGGCCTTGATATGTCGCAGGCCGTTGGCATCGGCGTGATGCTCAAAGCGTGACGAGCTGAACACATGCCACCCCGTGGAGCTCTTGACGATGACCGGCAGGGGGATGACCAGCGGATCGCGGCCCTCGCCCAAGTCGGTGATGTGCCATTCGTGAGAGTCCTTGATATGCTCCAGCACCACCTCCTTGGCCGAGAAGTCCTCAGCCCTCATCGCCGGCACCGCAGCCAACAGCAGCAGGGCCATGCATAGCAGTCGTTTGATCAATTCATAATTCATAGTTCATAATTCATAATGCAATGCATTATTCAATGTCTTAATTTCAGCGTTACCACCATCATTATCGCGTACATTATTATAAACATAGCGGCGAACCGGATGGCGTGTTCCCTATTCTCGGTGAAGATGACGTAGAGCGCGACGACTGTGCCGACGAGCAACATACGCACCGTTGCCATAATCAGATAGAAGTGCACCAAGTGCTCGGGCGAGTGACGCTTCACCACGTCGTAGCCTTTCACGTAGGCCATTCCCAGCAGGGTGAAGAAGAGCGCAGAGAGGAAAACTTCGAGTATCAATTCCGAATTCCCTATTACTCTGACACCTCCACGCAGACGGACACCTCGTTCTTCTGCACCGCCACGAAGCCGCCCAGGATGTCGAGCTTCTGGCCGTCGTATTCCACGACGCCCTTCTGCAGCGACGAGATGATGGGGGCATGGTCGGTCAGGATCTCGAAGTTACCCTGCGAGCCAGGCACCTTCACGCTCTCCACCTCACCGGTGAACTCTATCCTCTCAGGAGAAACTATCTTCAGCTTCAGCATCTTGCAAATTTACAATTTTACAATTTACAATTTAGCCCTTTGCAGCTTCCAACAGTTTCTTTGCCTTCTCCTTGGCATCCTCGATGGTGCCGACGTTGAGGAAGGCCTGCTCGGGCAGGTCGTCCACCTCGCCGTCGAGGATGGCGTTGAAGCCCTTGATGGTGTCCTCCACCGATACCATGATGCCAGGCAGGCCGGTGAACTGCTCGGCTACGGTGAACGGCTGGCTGAGGAAGCGCTGCACACGGCGTGCACGGTTCACGGTCAGTTTGTCCTCGTCCGATAGCTCGTCCATACCCAGGATGGCGATGATGTCCTGCAACTCCTTGTAGCGTTGCAGAATCTCCTTCACACGCTGTGCGCAGTCGTAATGCTCCTTGCCCACGATCAGCGGGTCGAGGATTCGGCTGGTAGAGCCCAGCGGGTCGACGGCGGGGAAAATGCCGAGGCCGGCAATCTTACGGTCGAGCACCGTCGTAGCATCCAGGTGGGTAAACGTTGTGGCGGGAGCCGGGTCGGTCAAGTCGTCGGCAGGCACATACACGGCCTGCACCGAGGTGATGGAACCCTTCTTCGTCGAGGTGATGCGCTCCTGCATGGCACCCATCTCCGAGGCCAGCGTCGGCTGGTAGCCCACGGCTGAAGGCATACGTCCCAGCAGGGCCGACACCTCAGAGCCAGCCTGCGTGAAGCGGAAGATGTTGTCGATGAAGAACAGGATATCGCTCGAAGCACCGTCCTTGCCGCCGCCGTCGCGGAAGCCCTCGGCCACCGTCAGACCTGACAGGGCCACCGAGGCACGTGCTCCGGGCGGCTCGTTCATCTGGCCGTAGACCAGCGTGGCCTGGCTCTTCTTCAGCTCCTCGGGGTCGACGAGTGAGAGGTCCCACTTGCCTTCGTCCATCGCCTTCTTAAACTTCTCGCCGTAGCGGATTACGCCCGACTCGATCATCTCGCGGATCAGGTCGTTACCCTCACGGGTGCGCTCCCCTACTCCTGCGAACACCGAGAAACCGTCGTGTCCCTTGGCAATGTTGTTGATCAGCTCCATGATGAGCACCGTCTTTCCCACGCCGGCACCGCCGAAGAGTCCGATCTTACCACCCTTCATGTAGGGCTCCAGCAGGTCGATGACCTTGATGCCGGTGGTGAGGATCTCCTTCTTCGTCGACAGCTCCTCAAAGACGGGAGCCTCGCGGTGGATGGGGTATGCGCCCTTCATGTCGAGCTCGTTCATACCGTCGATAGGCAGTCCTATCACGTTCAGCATACGACCTTTGATCTGGTCGCCGGCAGGCATCCTGATGGGTGAGCCCAGGGGCACGGCCTCGAGGCCTCGCTGCAGACCGTCGGTGTTGTCCATGGCCACGCAGCGCACGGTGTCCTCTCCGATGTGCTGCTGCACCTCTACGATGAGCTCGCGGCCTTCACCGCGGTTGATGCGCAATGCCTCGTGAATCTTCGGCAGCACCTTCTCAGCATCCAGTCCCTTCGTGTCGAAGTAGACGTCGATGACGGGACCGATAATCTGACTGATGCGTCCTGTAATCTGTGACATAAGCAATGTTTTTTTATTGTTGTTTTCTGATTATTGTTGCAAAGACCCTGCAAAGGTAACACTATTTTTCCAAATATCCAAATAGTTTGACTTAAAAAAAGGTCGAAAAATCGCGTTTTCAGCCCTTATTAAGCCCTTTTCGTAGGGCGTTAACTCAAAGAAGTCATCCTTATTGTGGTTTACCGTGCCCTTGATTTTATTCTAATAAGTCACTCATATTCAATAGTTTGTTTTTTTCATTGTTAACAGTTTAACAGTTTAACATTTAACATTTTCCCTCGGAAAGA
>JAGAAJ010000133.1 GCA_017615355.1 Prevotella sp. | reverse complement strand
TTGTTCGCAAATACATAGTTGTTGGTTTTCGTTTGCAAAGTTACGACATTATTTCGAAAGCCACATCAGTTACCTATGGAAAATATGCAAAAGAGGCAAAAACAAAAAACATTGCAAATCAATTGGTTATATAAAACTGCATGTTGTGCCTCATGGAAAAATTGTTGGTTGGGCATAAAAAAGCCTGTCAGAAAACAGGCCCTGTCAGTATATTTAGCAGTTCTTGCATCCCTTTGGTAGCAAGCTGCAGCTGACGTTCAATAAACGCTGATCTCTGTCTTCGTGCAAGTCGAGCGCGGTCGAAATCGCTCACACTACTATTTCGTAGATGTCGCGGCTCATCAGTTCGTTGAATGAACTGACAAGCTGCTGCTTGTTGGGGTTGTCGTTCTTGAAGTAAATGGATACCAGCAATTGGTAGTAGCCTTCACGAACCTCTGCGCTGCGCGACGAAAGGGTGCCGTCGTTGTAGAAGTCAAACCAGCGGTTGAACAGCACGCGGCGTTTCTCCTGCTTGCCGTCGGTATTGTCGCACACCATAATCATCGCGTTCTCCACCTTTTCGAAAAAGCGGTTCAAGATGTCGATGACGGTTGCGGCTATGCGTCGGTCGATGCTGTGCGGGGTAGAGCCCTCACGCTCGATGTTGAACGAGTAGGTGTTCACCATGTCAGGATAGAGCACGTCCATTGGGGTGAAATAGAGGTGGTATCTGATACCGTCTCTATTGACGAACTCGTAGTTCAGCTCTACGATTTCCTCGTATTCATACGGGAGTTGCGAGGGTGAAGCCATAGTCCTTTGTTATTTTCTTCATTTCCTCATGGTCTGCCCCGCGCTGGATGCACTCTCTCATGGCTCGCTTGTATTCGAGCAAGCGGCGGATGGGATTCTGTTTTGTTACGTCTTTTGTTTCCATATCTCCTTGCATTTATGTTATCTGGTTGCAAAGATAGTGTAAAATTTCGATTAAGCGAAGGAAATGAGAAATTATTTTCATTTCCCCGTAATTGGGGGTTTACCTGTTCGACCGAACGGGGCGTAGTCTATCTTACTTTTCTTAAACACAAATGAGTAGAATCATTATCAAGATAAATATAATTTAAGGTCGTACATTCAAGATCCCCTGCCTTATAAGTCCCAATTGTAATATGGTATTTACCATGTAGCACATGAGAATTTGCATTGATAAAAATAGAATCTGGATTGGATGAAATTACCTTCCAAGACCCATTTATTTCCTTATATACCCTATCAATGTCCTGATAAGTATTAACATCATGAATACCCGAATGCACACAATCAAAAGGGGGAAGGCGGATTCCATCTTCCTTAATTACCATGTTAAGTCCCAAGGGAAAAACATCAAAAGATCGATATATAAATGTTGAATCTAACTCCATTACATACACACCTTGTATATCTAAACATTTTGAAGGATGCTTCATCCTACACCCATAAAAACCTATTACTGCAATAACAACAAACAAAAAGAAGACAAGTGTCCTAAATAGTCTATTGCTTAATAAAAGGCTTATATTCTTTTTCGCTTTCATCATATCTTCCTGTGCTAAATAAGATTTGGTTACCAATATTTTCTATGTCTTTGTTTTCTGTGTTATTGACTCCTTGAAATACATAATTGATTGATTGCGCCCATTACATCAACATCATTTTTATAATCATCAGGAATGAGGCCAATGTGCTTATTTACAGCAGAAACAGACTTCTCTAAAGTCATTGATTGTTCTTCCACAGCAACGTCGTGTCGCCGCGCAGCATCACGTGATAGATGCCTGTTCCACTATGTCTTCGTGCAAGTCGCGCCATCGTTCATTATTCGATCTCTTCGCATTGCAAATGCTTATATTCGTGCGATAAAATGGTGAATCAGGGAATCTGATTCTTTAAAGTGTATGCATAATAAACAGGCGGCTTTCTCAAATCTGTTTTTATGTGATATGTTCTGTATTTCATTCGGGTCAAGAAGTCTTGCCTGATTTTGTCTCTGTCAGCCATAGGGACAGGACAGTCTTTCCACGGTTTGTCAAAACCATTATAATATGAGTTGTTGGAATACCGCTCTGCATGGTGATTTTTTCTTAAGACTATGAAATAGGATATTGTTACGGAATCAACAATTTGTGTATTGGCAGCGTGCTCTGCATCGCTAACAGAAACATAGCCAGATACTATGACAGAAAGATCTGATTTCGAAACATACATCATATCGTTTGATATTTCAGGCTCATCATAAGTTCCCAGACCTCTATAATCATCAGTGATATAATCGGTTTTGAACAAAATATTGTGCATGGACAATTCTTGTATTTCTTCTACTGGGACAGTAGAGAAATAATCATCACAAGAGTTAGGGGAATAGCATCGTTGTCCTTCGTATTCCTCACCATTCTCATCATCATACAGTTCAGGTTCAATTTCCTCTCCTACGACTTCTCCTCGTGCATCTCCTGAATTCCGTTGATGCGAACAGCTCACCATCGTAAGGAAAATTAAAAGTGGAGAGAGAATAACGCACTTCATTTTTAATGTCATATTCCAATGAGTTTTAAAAAGTGACACATCGTAAGTATGCCGCAAAGATACAAACTATCCCGCAAACGGCCAAAGGATGACAGGAAAATTGGACTTTTTTCTTTTTTTCAATCAAATGTGGTTGAAAGTCGGCTTGTATGAAAGTTTACTCAAAATTTATTTTCATTAATATTGTTGATTTTTACCTACATACCTACACTTTTTGAATTATCTTACTGTGGTATAGAGAGATGCAGAGTGTAGGTATGCCTTTGAACCTACACTCTACCTACACCCTACCTACACTTTTGCGATGATGGGGTGGCTGAAGGCAGCATTTGAGAGCAGATCCTGAGGGCAAGAAAGGAGAGCGCGAGAAATTGTTTCAGCAGATGTTTCACATCGGAAACATTTTGTTTCCGCCCAAGAAACAAAGTGTTTCCAGCCTAGAAACAAATTGTTTCCTTGTTGGAAACTTTTAGGAACACCTTGATAATGAATGTGATAGAACGAAATTATTCCGTAATTATGTCATAAAAACCGAAATTAGTGTAGGTATGAAGGAAAAAGTGTAGGCTACCTACACTCCATAAACCTTTGAAAATAAAGATAATAGATATAAAAGTGTAGGTATGTATGTACTTTTGCAAATTTATTGTGAGGAAAATAATTTCGAGAGCCTACAGTCCTAACCAATGAAGGGTAGGAAAATATAGAGCCTCTTCAGCAGAATAAAGAGGCGCCGCAGAAAATTCCGGAGGCTCCGCAGGAAATTTTGGAGGCTCCGGAATTCCTTCTCGAGACATTAGATGGGGCGAGCCACGCCTCTGTGTCCTTCGTGTATTGTCCGCATTTTAACGCTTTATGCCTTAGACTTCTGGCGGCGGACCTTGAAGCGGTCGAAACCTTCGCCGTAGACACCGATGACGGCGCTCTGGGATACGAAGGCCGAGGGGTCGATCTCGTTGATGATGCGGAAGATGACATCGCTCTGGCGGCGCTTGGCAAGGACAAACAGCATCTTTACCTCTTTGCCGGAATAAAAACCGTGGGCATCGATGACGGTGCAGCCGCGGTGGGGCTCTTTGTTGATGCGCTGGCCTATCTCCTGATACTTGTCGCTGATGATGAAGAACTGCACGGAACGGCGCATGGAGTTCACCACCTGGTCGATACAGAAGGCGGTGACGTAGAGCACAACGTAGCCGTAGATGACCTTCTCCCAGTCTTTCAGCACGAAGTAGGAGCTGGAGATGATGATGACGTCGCAGATGAGGATGACACGACCCAGGGAGATGTCACGGTATTTGTTGACGATGGCTGCGATGATGTCGGTGCCGCCCGTCGAGCCGTTGTTTGACAAGCCGAGGCCTACGCCGCATCCGCAAAACACGGAGCCGATGATGGCAGCCATGAAGGGCTGGTCGGCCAGCAGGTGCGACTTGTAATTCTCTGTCACCACGCCTACGGCTACCGTCAACACTACAACGGCGAAGACGGTCTTCACGCAGAATTTCCATCCCAGGATGCGCAGGGCGAAGAGCAGCAGCACGGCATTGATGACGAAATAGGAGAACTGCACGGGTATGCCCGTGGCCCAATAGAGGATACTCGTGACACCGGCTACGCCGCCTGTGGTGATGTTGTTGGGAAGCAGGAAGATGGCCCATCCGATACAGTAGGACAGCATGGCGATGGTAATCATCACGTAGTCTTTTGCCTCTGACCAGACTTTGGCTTTGTTTTCTCTTGTCATTTTTTATGATGGGGCTAATGGGACTTATAGGGATGATGGGTTTTTATACCTGCTGCATGTCGTGCAGTTTCTTGTAGTAGCCGTCGAGGGCAATCAGCTCGTCGTGTGTGCCGCGCTCCACGATGCGTCCTTCATGCAGCACACAAATCTCGTCGGCGTTCTTGATGGTCGACAGGCGGTGGGCGATGGCTACGGTGGTGCGTGTCTTCATCAGGCGTTCCAGGGCCTGCTGCACTAAGCGCTCGCTCTCGGTGTCGAGGGCTGACGTGGCCTCGTCGAGGATGAGGATGGGCGGGTTCTTCAGGATGGCGCGGGCTATGCTGACACGCTGGCGCTGTCCGCCAGAGAGACGTCCGCCGCGGTCGCCGATGTTGGTGTCGAAGCCGTGCTCAGAGGCCATGATGAAGTCGTAGGCATTGGCAATCTTGGCGGCTTCGATGATGTCGGCATTTAGGTTTTCCAAAGATTCCGGACTTTCCGGGTTTACATGGCTTCCGAAGGCGATGTTGTTCCTGAACGTGTCGTTGAAGAGGATGGCCTCCTGGTTGACGTTGCCGATAAGGCTCCGCAGGTCGTGCAGGCCTAAGTCCTTGACATTGATGCCGTCGATGAGCACCTCGCCCTGCTGTACGTCGTAGTAGCGGGGGATGAGGTCGACCAGCGTCGACTTGCCGCCTCCGCTTTGGCCTACCAGTGCTATGGTCTTGCCCTTGGGGATAATGAGGTTGATGTCCTTGAGCACCCAAACAACAGACTCACCCCCAGCCCCTCCCTGTGAAGGAGGGGAGGAATTACCCTGCGCGTCCGTATTATCTGTAGAAGGGGTATCTTCTCCCCTCCCTGCAGGGAGGGGTTGGGGGAGGGTCTGGTATCCGAACCATACGTGGCGGAACTCTATCTGATGCTCAAACGAGGCGATGTGCTTTGGCTGTGTGGGCTCCTTGATATGGTTCTCGGCTTTCAGAATTTTGTCGATGCGCTCCATCGAGGCCAGACCCTTGGGGATGTTGTAGCCGGCCTTTGAAAAATCCTTCAACGGCTGTATGATGCTGTAGAGAATCACCATATAATAGATGAACGCGGGACCCGTGAGGGCATGGCCGTTGAGCACGAGGATGCCGCCGAACCACAGTACGATAATGATCATCACCGTGCCGAGGAACTCGCTCATGGGGTGGGCCATCGCCTGACGGGTGTTGACACGCATGATGTCATCACGGTAGTGCGAGTTGATGCGGTCGAAACGATCGTTCATCGTCTTCTCGGCGCAGAAGGCCTTGATGATACGCAGGCCTCCCAGCGTCTCCTCCACCTGGCTCATCGTGTCACTCCACAGGGCCTGTGCCTCAATGCTGCGGCGCTTCAGCTTGCGTCCTACTATACCCATAAAGTAGCCGAAGATGGGCACGAAGACGATGGTGAACAGCGTGAGCTGCCACGAGATGAAGAGCAGCGTGGAGAAATAGATGATGATGAGGATGGGATTCTTGAACAGCATGTCGAGGGATGACATGATGCTCGACTCTACTTCCTGCACATCGCCGCTCATGCGGGCAATGATATCGCCCTTGCGCTCCTCGCTGAAGAAACCGAGGGGCAGGGAAGTGATCTTGCGGTAAAGCTGGTTGCGGATATCACGCACCACACCCGTCCTTATCGGGATGATAGTGGCTGAGGAGAGGAAGTAGGCGCCGGTCTTCATCGCCGTAGTGATGGCGAGGAAGAGGCCGATGAAGAGTAGGGTAGTGGTCTGTCCGTAGTCGGCAACGAGGCCGTTGACCGTGTAGTTGAGGTTGTTCATCAGCACCTCCTGTGCATGGCCCCAGTCCCAAGCCATCCATTCTGTAGCGGCCTCGGCATCGCCCGTCTGGAAGAGAATCTGCAGGATGGGAATCAAAGCTGCAAACGAGAAGATATTCAGCAGAGCCGACAGGATGTTGAATCCTATCGACGCTGCCAAATATTTCTTATAAGGTGGAATGAACCGCCTCAGTACCTGCAGGAATTCCCTCATATTGTTGCTTTAACGTTGCAAACAGAGCGCTTATTTCATCACCTTGCGACCGTTGACGATATAGATGCCTTTGGTCAGACGGCTGCTGACACGCTGTCCTTGCAGATTGTAGACGGCGGGAGCGGCCTGATCCTGCTTCAAAGTAGTAATGCCCTCCAGTTGACTGCTCTTGACCTGACGGAAAAACATCGGCAGGTTTTTGATTGATGAGTCTTCATCATAACAAGAGAAGATGGGGTGCCCATTGTTGGGATTGAAGCGCAACTGATTGTGTGAAAAGCTGCTTAGGAATACAATAGTTGCCAATCCTGCATCATCGATGCTGATGGTGGCTTTGGCGTTATTGTTTGGTATCTCCTCTGTGCGCAGCCAATTGCTGTTCGAACTGGCAGCATAGAGATAGCCCTCATCCATGCTAAAGAGGAAATCATTGCCATCCCTTTCCAGTGTGATGATCTGAGTGGTTTCACCCGGCTCTAGTGTCTCATTGTCGTTCATGATGAAATCGTAAGTTGCGGCGCGGTTGTTGGTGTTTTGCGTAGTGCTCATCACCAATGTCTCGCCGTTGTACTTTACGGCAATCATCACCTGTTGGCCTGCATCGAGCACAGAGGCGTCGGTCACCAGTTGGTAACTGCCTTCCTCGGCAGGGCCGGCAGGCTTCTTCACCTTGATGAGATAGGTGGCTTGGGCGTCGTTGTAGACTTCATCGCCGGCATATGATGCGATAATCTCCGTCGTACCGATATTCTCGATGGTGACCTTGCCTGTCTCTGCATCAACAGTAGCCACGCTGGTGTTGCTGCTTGAGTAGGTCACGGGAATGTCCTCGGGATCGGTGGTGAGGGTGGGCTCGGTAAACTCGTCGTCAAGAGTGATGACCACCTTGTCAGTGCTGAAGGCCATCTTCACATCCTTCTTATGTACGGGGCCTTCATCAGTCTCCATGTAGAGATGTGCCAGCAGCATGGTGGTGTTTGGCGAGCTGGTATAGGTGGTGAAACGCGGGCTGCGTACATTATAGAGCATGGTGCCGTAGCTGCCGGAGGTCATCGTGACACCTTCATTGGTGTTCAACTTCCATGCTTGGGGCTCGTCGACGTAGGCCAGCTTCTTGGTGTCTGTGCAAGTGAGGTATTTACCTGTGTCCTCATTCTTGAACGACCAGCCGCCGTTCATTTCCTCAACGATGAACACGGCCACCTTGTCGTCGATGACAATGATGTCATCGGCCTCCTCTACGTCCACCTTGCTCAGCACCTGGTTGCTCCAGGCACCTGCAGCCTTGTCGCCACTGCCGATGATATAACGCATTCCTTCCTCCATCTCGTCTGCGGAATCAACGAGCTTGAAGTTCAAGGCGTCGGGATTGCTGGGGCTGGCGCCGATGGTGTATTTAGCCTTAGCCACGAGGCTTTCCTCTTCATCCTTGATGGCCACAGCCTTTACGGTGGTGGTCTCGCTCACGATGAAGGGTTCCTTGTAGGCGGTGCTGGTGGCTGTAGGCGTAGTGCCGTCGAGTGTGTAGAAGATGCTGGCACCCTCAGTATCACAACTGATGCTGACTGTCTGTGCCTCTTCATATCGTCCGGCCTTTGGCGTGAAGACAGGCGTTGCCACGTTGCTGATGCCGCGGAACATAAACGAGATGGTGCCGTCGCTGTTCTGCGTAATGTCCTCTACTGACGAGTCGAGATATTTGGTGCCGTCAATATTCTTGTTGTAGAGCTTGGCAGCCGGTGTGGTGTTCGGACCGAAGGAATTCACCGATCCATAGGGATAGGTGTCTGTCGAAGTTCCATTGCGGTAGCTGTTATCGGCAGGAATCCACGTCATGCGCTGGTGGCTGGGGTCGTCGTTAGGCTGGTTGTTGGCCCATGCGTTTTCATCGTAGTCAACGTGTACGATGAGCAAACCTTTTCCGGGTATGTTAGTGTCCCATGCTATTTTCTGGCGGTTTTCCAACATGAAGTATTCGTTACGGTTGCCCGTATTATAAATAATGTACGAATCGCCGCCATTCTGCAGCGCCTCCATGTCTTCGATTCTCTTTGTGGTGGTTAGCTCGATGGGCTCGCGCCATCCGGCCACCCACCGTTCGTAGCCGGTATAGCCTGCCGGACGATAGCCATTGCCATTGTAGCAGCCGGCATCCATCAAGTCCCAGTAATCCATTCCCTGACCACCACTATAGTCGGTATCGTAGAAGTCGGGATAGCCCAAGCAGTGGCTAAACTCGTGACACATGGTGCCGATGCCGTCGATGGATCCTGAAGCGTTGAGTTCTGAGCCGCAGGCATAAGTGTCGATGGTCACACCGTCCATGGTCTGGGCACCAGTCCCGTCGCCATACATTACAGCCTCCGATAAATACCATGCGTGAGGCCAGATTGTGTTGGCACCGCCGCCGTCGGCCTCACCCTTGCCGGCATAGATGATAAACACTTGGTCTACCTTGCCGTCATCGTTCCAGTCGTAGTCGGCGAAGTTTACATCGTCGTCAATCTTTTTCAAGGCTTCAATCACCATTTCAGCAGGATGCTTGTCGTTGCCCATATAGTCGTTGCTGCCGTAGTATGACTGTGTCTTGCTCATCTGGACAGGTCCCACGACATCGAATGTGAGCTTGAACTTTCCCTCGCTTTGGGCATAGAAATAGTCATACACTGAACCCTTGAAACTGCCATTGTTGTAGTTCGCCTTGTTCGTAATATCCTGAAAGCGTGCATTGTCGTTTTCCGATTTGAAAGAGACGTTGCTGAAGCTCACGAGAATGACCAGTCCCTTTCTTTCGCCGATATAGTCACCGAAGGTACCGACATTTTGACGTCCAGGCAGGCGGTTGGCATGCTGCCTGTTGACTTTATGGCGGTGCTCTCTGGCTTTTTGGTCAAAAGCCTGCTTGTCGATGAGCTGAAACACATTGTTGCCGTTAATATCCAGATAGGCCTGACCGTCATCTGTTATCCAATAGTGACCGTGCTCATCGCCTACAAGCTGTGCGCTGACGGTGGTGCCGTCAGTCAGCGTGAGCTGGCGCTTCTGTCCTGGTTTGGCCGGTACGGCGTTGGCTGCCGTAACGAGCAGCATCATGATAAGTGCCAAGACCATGCGCTTCGCACTCTTGTTAAGAAACAAATTCTTCATGTCTTTTTTATGATGCAGTATTAAATTGCGGGTGCAAAAGTAGTCATTTTTTTCTATTAGACAAAGGGCAATGATAAAAATATTAGAAAAAATGCATGTCATATCAAAAGAATTATGTATCTTTGCCAACTGAATGGCAATCTCGCCTGAGACCGGTGCACTCAGTGACCGTCAACAAAGAGAAATTTTTATTCATTTAACAGTAACGAACACAATGGAAGTAACAATTACAAGTGAGAACTTTGAGACCCTGAAAAACGGACAGAAGCCCCTCGTAGTAGACTTTTGGGCCACATGGTGCGGTCCTTGCCGCATGGTAGCTCCTATCATTTCAGAACTCGCCGAGAAATACGACGGCAAGCTGGTGGTAGGCAAATGCGACGTGGAGGAGAGCGAGGAGCTAGCTGCACAGTTCGGCATCCGCAACATTCCCACAATTCTCTTTTTCAAGAACGGTGAAGTCGTCGACAAACTGGTTGGCGCTGCTGGTAAGCAGAAGTTTGAGGAGAAGTTTGACGCCCTGCTGGCATGAGAAAGTTGTTAGTGCTGCTGGCTGCGGTCTTCGCCGTGGCCTGTTCTGAAGGCGAGAAAGGCGGCGACAGGGATGTCACGTCGCTGTTCAAGGAGCGTTGGAACATCAACGAAGAGGTGATAAACAACAGCGACGGCACTATCACCTATTATGCCATACAGTGGGGTGGCCTTGTGGCGAATTTCGCCAATCAGGAGGAACCCGAAAACTGGTCGGCGTATGAGAAGATCGTCTTCGAATTCGCTGAGCGTACCACGGTGCGAACCCAGATCATGTTCAACGGCAAGATTATTGGCTATGGCAGTCCGGGCATCTCGACGCTGTCCGCTCCGCTTGTAGGTGTTGACGTCAATGATGTGAAGCAGGTGGCCTTGCAGGCATACGAGAACACAACCATCAAGGTGAAGCGTATCATGCTGAAGGAGCCCAAGGGGGCAGGCTTAACCACGCCTATCTGGGACGGAGAGTGCATCATGGGCAATTGGGAGAGCGGATTCCTCGTCGACGCCGAGCAGTTTAAGGATGCACAGCCTGGTAATGTGCTTGAGTACGTCTACACGACTGACACCGACAACCCCAATGTCTATTATTGGCAGTTCAGGTCAGTCTATAGCGGTACGGAACAGCCGCTGGAGGGCAATGCCAACGAGCTGAACGAGTGGGGATGCGCCACTGTGGGTAAGGGCACGACACGCTATCGCATTACCCTGACTGAGAAGGATGTGGAACAGTTGAAGGCATTAGGCCTCTACGTCAACGGCTATTACGTCAACGTTACGGAGTGCTATTTGCTGCAGTGAGCCAAGTCTTACCCGTTTTTCCTTCCGGTTTGTGACTCTGCCAGCACGGCCTCGCGCATCTTCTTCTGCAGACCGCTGGCAAAGATGAAGTCTGTGAGTCGGCTGTTGTCGGAATCCATAATTTGGCCACTTTGACCCTGCCACTCCTTGTGGCCTTCATAGATAAATATGATGTTTTCACCAATACCCATGACGGAATTCATGTCATGGGTATTGATGATTGTGGTCATCTTGTATTCGTGCGTGATGGAGTGAAGCAGGTCGTCGATGACGAGCGATGTCTTTGGATCGAGGCCGCTGTTGGGTTCGTCGCAGAATAAGTATTTCGGCTGCAAGGCAATGGCGCGGGCAATGGCCACACGCTTCTGCATACCGCCGCTGATCTCGCCGGGATACTTCTGGTCGGCATCCGTCAGGTTCACACGGTCCAGACAGTCCTTGGCACGACGCTGACGTTCGCGCAAAGTCATCTGTGAAAACATGTCGAGTGGGAACATGACGTTCTCCAATACGGTCATCGAGTCGAACAATGCCGCCGACTGGAAAATCATGCCCATCTCGCGGCGCATCTCCACCTTCTCCTGTTTCGACATGCTGACGAAGTCGCGCCCGTCGTAGAGCACCTGTCCGCTGGAAGGCTCCAGCAAGCCCACCAGATTCTTCATCAGCACCGTCTTGCCACTGCCGCTTTGGCCGATGATGAGGTTGGTGATGCCGTCGTCAAACGTGGTCGAGATGTCCTTGAGCACGTCCTTCTTTGATTTCGTGCCGTCGGGTGCATACTCTTCAAAGCTCTTGTATAGATTCCTGACTTCTATCATTTTTCTAAAATCGTTGCAAAGATACACATTTTCCTTTTAATCCATTCTTTTGAGGCGGAAAAATGTGCTTTTATGGCCCGTAGGTAACTTTTTTGCGTCTTTTTTTGTATTTTTGCAGTCGCATGATGTCACAAATAGGCACTTCATGCGTATAACAAGTAGAATGACGCAAGAGGAATACAAGGACGAGGTCAGACGGATACGTCCCAAACTCATCTCGGTGGCGAGGCGCTATATGGGCGACGATGATGCCGAGGACACGGTGCAAGACGTGCTGCTGCGCCTGTGGCAGATGCTCGATGAGCTACGCCTGCCGCTCGATGCCCTGGCCACGGTGCTGGTGAGAAACCAATGCATCAGTCTGCTGAGAAAACAGCGACACGCCATTACAGCCGATGGTTATGCCATTGAGATAGCAGATGACAGCACCGATGAGAGTCTCGACCGTCTGATGGCCATCGTCGAGAGCCTGCCTTCCATGCAGCAGACCATCCTGCGCCTCCGTCACATGGAGGGAATGGAGATGAGCGACATCGCCGAACTCACAGGCAGCAACGAGGTGGCAGTCAGAAAAGCCCTGAGCCGTGCCCGTCAGGCAGTAAGGCTATAGTTCCTGAAGCAGAATAACCCAGAATGAGAAAACAAAAGTTACAACGATATGACCGATAATATCCTGAAAATACGCACGCTGTTAGACCGTTTCTTCGACGGCGAGACCACGCTCAGCGAGGAGCAGGAGCTCTATGCCTTCTTCCGTGACGCCAGCGACCTGCCTGAGGACTTGGAATCCTTGCGTCCGATGTTCCTTGCATATGACGCTGTTCAGCCTGTTGCGTTGACAACGCAACAAACACGACGGCCTGCACTCCGCCGCCGCTGGCTGCCCTGGGCCGTAGCTGCCGCCGTTACCATTCTTCTGTTAGGCGGTGCAGCCGTGCTTTTCACCCGTTACACCCCGACTGCCCCTGCTGCTGAGGAGGACTATGTGGCCTACGTCTACGGACAGCGTACCACCTCCCAAGACGTCGTTCTTGAGGAAATGCACCGTACTATGATCGCTATGGCAGACGACGGCGGTGACGTGGTAGAGGAACAATTAAAGGCAATGTTTTGTGAATAGTCAATATCAAACTAATCATGTGTATGAAAAAAAAATTATCATGATCCTGATGCTCGTCTCAAGCCTTACGGCCTTTGCACAGTCGGGCCTGAAGGTGAACGAGCTCTTCGAAGGGCGCATCATTCCACAGGAGAGAATGGTGGAGACCCGTGTGCGTGGCAAGACGCTGGAAAAGTACCAGTTGACCTACTACCGCAGTCTGCGACTGAACGTCACTGACAATGAAGCCGAGCAGCTACGCCAACTGTTGGATCAGGATGCGGAGCGGAGCATCGACATGCGAACCAGTCGTAAGAACCCCCACCGATGGGATACCTGGACATGCAAGTTGCAAATGCCATCGGCTGGCAGCACGAACCGTTTCCTGTGCTTTCAGGAGGTGTGGAACAAAGAGCACGACAAGTGCGAAGTGACCGTCATCTACATGGAGGGTGCCGTCAGCAGCCTGGAGGAACTGGAAGAAAAATTAAAGAATTGAAAAGTTGAAGAATTAAAAATCATTGAAAAGATATGAAACGCATCGCTTATTTATCATTTGTCATTTTTCATTTGTCATTTAGCAGCGTAGCCGCACAAAACGACACGCTCGTCATCAATGACCCACATAAGGTAACCATCGTCAGCAGCGACTCCCTGCAACGTATCATCGTCAACGGCAAACGGGGTGACAGCGACTTTGTCTACCAGAACACGATTCGCCTTGTGGACGCTAACTATGAGAGCAGCGTCAGCATCAGTCGCGACCATTGGGAACTCATCCCGTCACTGCCCGTGGGTCGTAGAAGCACGGAAGACGGCACTTCCCAATGTGACCACCGTAATGTAATCACAGCTCATTTGGGTGTGGGCTTTACGGCACCGACAAATGCCGACAGTCGCCTGGACTTTTCCACGTTTAAGTCATGGGAGTTCTTTGCCAATATCGTTCAATGGGATCATGCGATGGACCGTCGCTGGCGCGACATCTTCTCGTTGGGATTGGGTATCGACTGGCGTAACTATCGCATCACGGACGATATGATGTTTACCAAGGACATGGCTGGCGATGTCACCGTCGACCGCTATCCGCTGGAGTTCGAGCCGCAGTTCTCGCGTATCAAGGTCTTCTCGCTTACGGCTACGCTGCGCTACGAGCATGACTTCGGCCACGGTTTTGCCATCGGCTTTGGTCCCGTCGTGAATTTCAATACCTATGCTTCTATCAAGACACGCTATAAGCTCTTGGGCGATAAGGTAAAACGCATGGAGAAAAATATCCGCCAGCGGCCCATCACCATTGACTGGATGGTGAACATGAGGATTGCCGACTTCCCCTTCTACGTGAAATACAGCAATGATGACGTGCTGAAAGACGGAGGTATCAAGTTCCGCTCGCTGTCCTTCGGACTTTATCTGTAAAATCTTAGTTTTCTTCCTTGAGGTGGCGCCCCTGTTGGCGCCACTCTTCTATAATGGCGTCATACTCTTCGTGCGTGCGCTTCCAGCGGTTGTGCGTCCACAGGTAGTAGGTAGGCTCACGGCGGATGTTCTCTTCAAGCTTCTGGAAGAAACGTCGCGTAATGACGTTCTCCTCCTCTTGTGCAGCGTGAGCTGAGAGTTGCTTGAAGGTACAGATATACTTTCCGCGTTTTGGCCGCTCCATGTCAAGGTAGAACACGGCGTCGTCCATCTTTCGCATGATACGCTCTCCACCAGTGAAGACGGGTGTGTCGTGGCCCAGGAAGTCGAGCCATAGATGGATGTTCTCCCATTTCGGTGTCTGGTCGCTGATATAGCCGAAGAGGATATGCTTCTTCTCACGTTTGAATTCCACAAGATGCCGCAGTACATGACGTTTGTTGATGCACATGCCGCCATGGGCTGAGCGGATATCGATGAAGAGCCAGTCGGCAGGATCGCTGCGCAGGGGGTGGTAGATGAGGCCCTTTACTGCCTCGGGGAAGTGTGGAAAGGCCAGTCCTACGGCCGACAGCCACTCCCAATTGCAGTAATGACCCATGGTGAGGGCTACTGTGCGACCTTCGGCAAAGGCTTGTTCCACCTGTTCGCCGCCTCTGAACTCAAGATGGCGCAGCAGTTTCGCATCGCTCATGCTGAGCAGTTTGAAAGTCTCGAGGAAATAGTCGCACAGCCAGCGGTAGAAGCGTCGTTCCACGCGTTTCACCTCTTTTGTGGACATGTCGGGGAAGGAGGTGACAAGGTTGTTGCGCACCACCTTTCGCCTGTACCTTATGATATGGTAGAGGAACACGAATATGACGTCGGCCAATGCATAGAGCACGCAAAAAGGCAGCAGCGACAGCGCATAGACGAGTCCCTTGAGCAAGTAGTATAGCAATTTGTTCATGCGTGCAAAGGTACGAATAAGCGAGCAAAGAGCAAAAGAAAATACGCTTTTTCTTTTGCTCTTTAAAAAAAATGCGTAACTTTGCAGAAAATATCTTTTTTGCAGAGACATGAGCCATAAAGCCGGATTCGTAAACATTGTGGGAAATCCCAACGTGGGCAAGTCCACGCTGATGAACCAGCTCGTGGGCGAGCGCATCAGCATTGCCACGTTCAAGGCGCAGACCACGCGCCATCGCATCATGGGTATTGTGAACACACCCGATATGCAGATTGTGTTCAGCGACACTCCTGGTGTGCTGAAACCCAACTACAAGCTGCAGGAGTCGATGCTGGCGTTCTCGGAGAGCGCCCTCGTCGATGCCGATGTGCTGCTCTACGTCACCGATGTGGTGGAGAACCCCGAGAAGAACATGGACTTCTTGGAGAAGGTGCAGAAAATGACCATTCCCGTGCTGCTCCTGATCAACAAGATTGACGAGAGCGACCAGAAGACCTTGGGCGACATTGTGGAGAAGTGGCACACGCTGCTGCCGAAAGCCGAGATCCTGCCCATCTCTGCGAAGAACAAGTTCGGCACTGACATGCTGCTGAAACGCATTGGCGAGCTACTGCCCGAGAGTCCCGCTTTCTTCGACAAGGACCAGCTCACCGACAAGCCTGCCCGCTTCTTCGTCTCGGAGATCATCCGCGAAAAAATCCTGCTCTTCTACGACAAGGAGATACCCTACTCAGTCGAGGTGGTGGTGGAACGTTTCAAGGAGGATGACAAGCAGATACACATCAATGCCGTCATCTACGTGGAGCGCGAGTCGCAGAAGGGCATCATCATCGGTCATCAGGGCGTGGCGCTGAAGAAGGTGAGCACCGAGGCCCGCAAGGCATTAGAGAAGTTCTTCGACAAGCACATCTACCTCGAGGTCTTCGTCAAGGTGGACAAGGACTGGCGCTCGTCGCAGAAGGAGCTGAACAACTTCGGCTACAACCCGGAATGAGAAATGAGAGAATGAGAAATACAGAAAATGAGAAATGATATGAAAAGAATCTTTGCATTACTGATGGTGCTGATGGCCATAGGCATGTCGGCACAGACGCCTCTGCCCCAAGACCCTGCCGTCAGGGTGGGCAAGTTGAAGAACGGACTGACCTATTACATCCGTCACAACGACAAGGAGCCGGGGCTGGCCGATTTCTACATCGCCCAGCGTGTGGGCTCCATCCTTGAAGAGCCGCGTCAGCGTGGCCTCGCCCATTTCCTCGAGCACATGGCCTTCAACGGTACGAAGAACTTCCCGGGCAAGGGGAAGAAACTTGGCATCGTGCCTTGGTGCGAGACCATTGGCGTGAAGTTCGGTGCCAACCTCAATGCCTACACCAGCATCGACGAGACCGTCTATCACATCGGCGCTGCTCCCTTGAAGCGTGAGGGCATTGCCGACTCATGTCTCCTCGTGCTGCACGATTGGAGCCATTTCCTGTTGCTTGAGGATGCCGAGATTGACAAGGAGCGTGGCGTCATCCATGAGGAGTGGCGTACCCGCCGTGCCGGCCGTGCCATCCAGCGACTGATGGAACAGGCCATGCCGAAGGTATACAAGGGCACGAAGTATGAGGACTGCATGCCCATTGGCTCGATGGATATCGTCGACAACTTCGCCTATCAGGATTTGCGCGACTACTATCAGAAGTGGTACCGTCCTGACCTGCAGGCCGTTATTGTTGTGGGCGACATCGACGTGGACAAGATGGAGAAGAAGATCAAGAAAATCTTCTCCGACATTCCTCTGCCGAAAAAGCGTGCCGAGCGCATCTATTATACTGTCGACAACAACGAGAAGATGATTGTCGACATCGAGAAGGATGCCGAGCAGCCCATCGTGCTGTGTCATCTCTATATGAAGAAGCCTGCTACACCCGATGACCAGAAGAACACCGAGGAATACCTGCGCGGCGAATATATCGACCTGCTCATCGGTCACATGGCCAACGAGCGTCTGTCGGCCCTGAAGCAGCAGGCCAATCCGCCGTTCCAGAGCTCTACGGCCCGTGCCAACACCTTCTTCCTGAGCCGTTCGATGGATGCCTTCTCGCTGAGCATCAGCTGCAAGCAGGAGAATATCCTTGGCGGCATTATCAGCGCTGTGGCTGCTTGCGAGCAGATTCGTCAGCAGGGCTTTACACAGGCCGAGCTGAACTGGGCGAAGTCCGTCCGCCGCAATCACGACGAGCGCAAATGGTTGGAGCGTGACGACCGCAAGAACTCGAAGCTCGTCAGCGAGTGCACCGATCATTTCTTGGAGGGTGAGCCTCTTATCTCGCAAGATACGCAATGGGAGCTGACGCAGAAGTTTGAGCGCGAGGTGACCCTCGATGAGGTGAACAAGTATGTGCATGAGCTCATCAGCGACCAGAATCAGGTGGTCCTAATGTATGCCCCTGATAAGGAGTCCGTGCCCCTGCCCACCGAGCAGCAGATTGAGGATGTCATCCTGGCCACGCAGCGACAGCAGTATGCACCTGTCGAGGAGCAGCAGCTGGGTACTGAGCTGCTGACCGAGCAGCCTAAGGCTGGCACCATCGTGAGCGAGAAGCCCTGGATGCACGGCTTCACGGAGTTGACGCTCTCCAACGGCATGAAGGTGTATGTGCGCCAGACCGATTTCAGCTCTAACGTGGTGCAGCTGAAGATGCGTGCCGATGGTGGCACCAGCCTCTTTGGCGACGAGGATATCGACAATTTCTCGCTGCTGACGAGTTCCGTGACCGATGCCGGCGTAGGCCAATGGGATGCCATGCAGCTACGCAAGATTCTCAACGGTCGCAGCGTGCGTGTGTCGCCTTCCGTGGGTAGCCGCTCACGCAGCATCACTGGCGGTGCTGCTTTGCAGGACACCGAGACGATGATGCAGCTGGTTTATCTCTATTTCTCGCAGCCGCGTCGTGATACCGAGGCCTTCGAGGCCCTGAAGAATCGCACCCATTCGTTCCTGAACAATCGCAATGCTTCGCCGCGAGTGGACTACAACGACTCTATCACGGCCATCCTCTATGGTCATCATCCGCGTCTGGAGCCGATGTCGCAGGCCCGTCTGGCACGAGTCAGCTACGACCGCATGTTTGAGCTCTACAAGCAGAGTTTCTCCAATGCCGCCGACTTCAAGACCGTCATCATCGGCAGCATGTCGCTCGACGATCTCCGTCCGCTCATCTGCAAGTATCTGGCCAGCCTGCCTTCTCCCAACGCTCAACCCACGCCTGTCGCCACTCAGGTCATTCCCCAGGTTGTAGCCAAGGACGGCGCCTACGTCTTTAAGAAGAAGATGGCTACGCCGCTGGCCAATGTCAGCATCTTCTACTTGGCCGATCTCGAGTTCACGCCGAAGAACGACCTCGTCCTCGACTTCCTGAAACGTACGCTCAGCATCGCCTACACCGACTCGGTTCGTGAGGAGAAGGGCGGCACCTATGGTGTCAGCGTCGACTTCGACCTCGACAAGGACGACAAGCCCAACACGATGGTACGCATCTCCTACAATGCTGACCCCAACCGTTATGAGGAGCTGAATCCCATCGTCTACCAGCAGCTGAAGAACATTGCCGACAACGGTCCTGCCGCCTCGTCGATGGAGAAGGTGCGCGAGTATCTGCTCAAGCAGTATCAGCAGGTGGCCATCACCAATGACTATTGGGATTATGTGGCCTGGCACCAGCTCGACGATGATGCCGACTTCGATGACGGCTACTGCGATATGGTTCGCCAGATGACGGCTGCCGATGTGCAGCAGTTGGCCCGCCAGTTGCTGAAGAACGGCGCCCGCATCGAGGTGACCATGCTGAGTGAGTAAGTCTAATCCGTTTACGGCGCTTTGAAGCATCGCATTCTCTTTCTGCTGCACACCTATGGGCTGACGGTGCTGTTGTTCCTGTTGGCCAAGGTGGTGTTCATGCTCTGCAACGCATCAGGCCATGATGTCAGCGTGTCGGATTATTTCGATGTGCTGCGTCATGGCCTGTCGCTCGACCTCTCCACAGCCCTCTATTTCCTCATCGTTCCCCTGCTGGTGAGCATGGTGTCTCTATGGACAACGAAGACGAAAACCAAAACGAAAACGGGGACGGAAACGGGAACGAAAACGATTGTTTGGGTGCTGAGGGTGTACTTCGTCATCATCTCGTTTGCCTTCGCGCTGGCCTTCGTGGCTGACACCAGCCTCTATCCCTTCTGGGGTTTCAAGCTCGATGCCTCTTGCCTGATGTATCTCTCGCAGCCAGAGGGCATTACCCAGAGTGTCAGCGTGGGTTATCTGCTGCTGCGGTTCGTCCTTGTGGTGGGACTGACGGTGGGGTTCTTCTTCCTCTATTGTCGGGGGTACGGAGGTACGGGGGTACGAGGGTTCGAGAATACACAGGAGACACGCTCGAAAGTCATTTTCTCTCTGCTCCACATACTGCTGCTCCCCTTGATGGTCATCGGCATCCGAGGCGGTCTGAGAGAGTCGACGACCAACATTGGGCAGGTGTACTACTCGCAGAATCAGTTCCTCAACCATGCGGCGGTGAATCCCGTGTTCAGCTTCCTCTATTCGCTGAGCCACCAGTTGGGCGACCTCTCGCAGTATAATTTTATGGATGATGCAGAGTGTAAGCGGCTGACGGCCAATGTCTATACTACCGAGAGTGTGCAGTCCGACATCCTGATTAAGACTACACGCCCCAACATCGTCATCATCCTCCTGGAAAGCGCCGGCGAGCAGTTTGCCGAGGCGATGCCGCACTTGCAGCAGCTGAAGCAGGAGGGCATCAACTTCACCCGTTGCTATGCCAACTCCTGGCGCACCGACCGCGGCACCGTCTGCACGTTGAGCGGCTATCCGTCGTTCCCCAGCGTCTCGGTGATGAAGATGCCTGAGAAGAGCCGCTCGCTGCCCAGTATTGCGCGCACCCTGAAGGCGCAGGACTATCAGACGTCCTTCCTCTATGGTGGCGACATCAATTTCACTAACATGCGCAGCTATCTCATCGCCACGGGTTGGGAGCGTCTCATCAGTATGGACGACTACAGCCGCTCTGACCAGCACTCAGCCCAATGGGGGGTCCGCGATGACATCACGTTCAACACCCTCTATAACGAGATTGTCAACAACTTTCGCTCCACTGAGCCAGACTTCTACGATTGCCGCCCATGTGATCCAAGTCTCCTCTGGGGCTACTCCACCCTCTCTTCCCACGAGCCTTGGGACGTGCCTGTAAACAAGATGAGCGACAAGGTGATGAATGCCTTTGCCTACGTCGATGACTGCCTCTACGACTTCGTGGAACGCCTGAAGCAGACGCCTGCATGGGCGAATCTGCTCATCGTCATCACCGCCGATCACGGCATCAACAACGGAAGCATCGACCAGTCGACGCCCCTCCAGAAGAATCATATCCCTATGCTGTGGATAGGTGGCGCCGTGATGGAACCCCGCACCATCGATGTGCTTTGCAATCAGAGTGATCTGGCCGCCACGCTCTTAGGACAGCTTGAGCTGCCGCACGACGACTTCACGTTCAGCCGTGATGTGGTCTCCCAGACCTACGTCTATCCCACCGCCGTGCACAACTATTATAATGCGCAGTGGCTCATCGACTCCACGGGTCACGCCCTCTACGATTTCGATGCCCAGCGCTTCATCGTCAGCGAGACCACCGATGCCGACCGCCTCCTACGTGTGAGCAAGGCCATGCTGCAGCTCACCACCCAGAGCCTGTCCTCGCAATAAGTGCTATTGCCCCTGTGGCAGGTCAATAAAGAACAGCCGTTGCCCCACAAGCATGTAAATCTGCCGGTCTGTGATGCTCAGGTGACTGAACCTTGCGTAATAGCTTATTTCGGGCATTCCCAGCTCTTGTATCAGCACCAGCTTGGGTGTTGGATAGCTGTGGTAGATGAGGCGACGGTCGCCCATGCTGTGTAATGTGTTGAACAGCTGCTCGTTGTCAAACCGCTGCCAGATGTCGAGCTGTTCGTTGACGATATAGATGTCGCCGCGGTCGGTCATTACGGGACAGTTCTGCCCGTCAAAGGCATAGGGCAGAAAACTCTGTCTCAGCGGATAATAAATATAGATGGTGTCCTGCGAAATCTTGCGGAGTTTGCCATACTGCCCCTCGTTCCACGGAACAATGGACACCGTAGAGTCGCACAGGTCGCTCTTGTAGGCCAAACCGTCGTCAAACATCATGTAGGTGCACTTGGGAGTGATGAGGGCGTCAGACACGATGTCTTTCTTCATCGAGAGCATATTGATAAACTGCTGTTCGCCTGTCTTCATATCGAAGGCGGCAATGAAGGGACGTCCCATCTTCTTGGGTGCGAGTCCGCTGTAGCCCGCACCGAAGCTGAACATGTAGAGCAGCGAGTCATCGCTGACGAGTAGCGAGCGTGTAGCGGTTTTCGGCGGCAGTTCCGTCTCCCATTGTGGCCGGAGCAGACTGTCGAGGCGTGCCACCTTCTGACGGTCGGCAAAGAAGAGACTGTTGTCGGCCTGCCAGATGTTGGAGTGTAGTCCGTTGATGATGTTGTTGCCGTAGACGGGGGTGTAGTAATATCCACCACCCACGGCAGCTCCGGCAAAGGCTCCTGCTGAGGCGACAAGGGCCTGCAAGAGGACACCTTTCACATCTAAGACGCCCGTCTTTGCCTTGTATTCCTCCATCTCGCCCGTGGCCACGTTCAGACGGGTCAGATTGTCACACGCCACCAGCCAGTGCAGCGAGTCGGTACGCACCACGTCATCCCAGCCCCAGTTCTTCTCACGAGGCACCTTTTGCGACCATAGCTCCTCGCCCGTGTCAATACTATAGGCATAGAGGCGGTTGCTGGTTGCGCTGCCGTAGCCCACGATGACACCCGTGGAGTCATCGACCTGTACTGGCGAGAACTCGCGCTGCCAGAGGGCATTGCCCGTTTCCTTGCTTAGCATGGTCACCTTTCCCTTCGTAGTGATGGTGATGACACCCCGCCTTGTGAGCAGGAAAGAGGTAGTGCTGTAGTTAAAGGGTTGTGTCCATTGCAGTTTTCGGTCGCTCAAACGTAGCAGGCCTATCTCGCCGCTTTTCTTCCACTTTTTCCCGTCCTTCGACACATCGCGGAACATCATGAGCAGGTAGTCCTGCTGGGGGCTTGTCTGCATGGAGTATACAGGACGTCCGAAGTCCAGATAAGGCGATACGATGAAAGTGCTGTCCATCAGCATCATGCCGATGGTGTCATTGCCCTGCACTATGGTTTGGCCCTTCAGCGGCAGCGTCAGCAGCGTCAGCAGGGCAGCAAAGATGAAGTTTGTTTTTGTTTTCTTAATCATAACAACCTGCAAAAATACATAGTTTTTTCTGAAAGCGCAAAGAAATCAAGGGAAAATGTTAAAATACTGCTAATTTGAGGCCTTAACGTCACCACGTCACCGTCACCACGTCACCAACGCGGTTGGCTGTGTGCTAATGAAATGAGTCGCACTACCTTTGAATGGTGACATGGTGACGGTGACATGGTGACGTTAAGCGAAAATTTAACTTATATAAAATTCAAAAATAATATATTATGTAATAATATATTTATTTTTGAGGTCGTTTCCCTTCCTTAACGTCACCTGTCACCACGTCACCACGTCACCAAGCGAAATTTATTAATTGCCTGATAATGAACGGAATAGAAAAATGTGAACGTGGGCGCAAATTTGCGCTGACGCAGATTAGGGGATGAATTCTCGAGAGGATTTGAGGATAAACAGGCTCTTCAGGAAAATAAAGAGGCTCTTCAGCAAAAAAAGGGAGCTCCGCAGCAAATTCCTGAGGCCCCTGGGATAGTGAATGTGGGCGAAAATTTTCGCTCACATCGAATAGGGTCGATATGCCGCAGGGTGGCGAAAGGCTTCGACTGGACAAGCGAACGTGGGCTGAAATTTCAGCTGACGCAGATCAGGGAAGCGTAGCAGACATTTGCGTTGGTGACGTTGGTGACGGTGACGTGGTGACGTTAAGGCCTCAAATGAGCTATATTTTAACATCTTCTGAATACGACCTCTTACCCTGATTCAGGGTATCAGCTTTTTACCTCAATAGCTGTTGCGGCACAAACGAATAAATTTCTACAAAAATGTTTGGGTTTCAAAAAGATTTCGTAACTTTGCCGATAAGTTGACGAATCAATACAGCTATGAAGAAGGAGATTAAAACATTGAAGCAGGAAGCATTGGATGTGCTGACACAGAACATCCTGCCTTTCTGGCTCGACAAAATGCAGGACAAGGAGCATGGTGGCTTCTACGGTCAGATGACGGGCCGCTACGAGTTGAACAAGGAGGCTGACAAGGGTGCCATCCTGAATGCACGCATCCTATGGAGCTTCTCGGCGGCGTATCGCGTTCTCTCGAAGGTGCGAAGGTGCGAAGGTGCGAAGGTGCGAGAATACTTGGAGGCCGCCACTCGGGCTAAAGATTACATTTTAGCCCATTTCATCGATAAAGAATATGGTGGCGTGTACTGGAGCGTGGACCATCTGGGACAGCCGAAGGACACAAAAAAGCAATTCTATGCTATCGGCTTCGCCCTTTACGGCCTGTCGGAGTATGCACGTGCCACTGGCGACCGCGAGGCCCTCGACTATGCCCTGCAGCTCTTTGACTGCATCGAGGAATATGCCTTCGACCCGGAGCACAACGGCTATATCGAGGCCTGTACGAGGGAATGGGGAGAGATGGCCGACATGCGTCTGAGCGACCTCGACGCCAACTATCCCAAGTCGCAGAACACTCACCTGCACATCATCGAGCCCTACACCAACCTGCTGCGGGCTTTGCGTGAGCTGCAGGCTGCCCAGGAATGTGCCTACGTTCCTGTCATCGGCTCAGTCATTCCTATTGACATTGCCGTCCCTACTGAAACCATCATTCGCGTAGAGGCTGCCCTGCGCAATCTCATCGACATCTTCACGGACAAGATTCTCAACCCCAAGACGCATCACCTCGACCTGTTCTTCGAGATGGACTGGACACGTGGTGCAGGTCAGCTGGAGAGCTACGGTCACGACATCGAGTGTTCATGGCTGATGCATGAGGCTGCGCTGGTGCTGGGCGACGAAGAATTGCTAAAAAAGGTCGAATCCATCGTGAAAATGGTGGCAAAAGCCAGCGAGAAAGGACTCAACGCTGATGGCTCAATGATACACGAAGCCAACCTTGGCACGGGTAAAAAAGACGACGACCTGCACTGGTGGGTGCAGGCCGAAAACGTCGTAGGTTGGCTGAATATCTATCAGCACTTTGGTGATGAGGAGGCACTACAGCGTGCGCTGCGCTGCTGGCAGTATATCAAGGACAACCTGATAGACTGGGAGCATGGCGAGTGGTACTGGAGCCGCAGGGCCGACGGAACGTTGAATCTTGACGACGATCACGCCGGCTTCTGGAAGTGCCCTTACCACAACAGCCGCATGTGCCTTGAAATTATCGAGCGTTACTCGTAGTATTCAATCTTGCGGGTCTGCTCTATTTCCTGACCCATCATCGAAGTCTTGCGGCTGATCCAGTTGCCTTTTGCATCGTATTTGTAATCGGTGTAGGGGATGTTCATGTCCTGACCCATCATGTTCATCGACATGGAGGCGGGAGCACCCTTCTCGTTGTAAGTGTAGGTCTGGGTCATGGCACCCTGGCCGAAATCCATCGTCTGGCTCTTCACCTTGCCATTCTCCCACTTGTAGGTAGTGGTAATCGACATGTTGCCTTGGGGGGTATCAACTGATCTTGAAACCTTCTGCAGGTAACCATTCTCATCGTACACCTGGCCAGTCAGACCTTCAGCCTGCATCTTGCCATCCTGAGTGAAGTTGATAACCTGCTCGCCACGGCCCATCATTCCTGCCTGGGTGATAGACTTCACGGGGCCGGTAGCCTCGTTCAACTCAACGTCGTGGAACTTGGTCTGTGCCATCATGGCAAACGGAATGGCCATCATGGCCAACAAAGTCAATACTTTTTTCATGTTTTGTTAGTTTTAATTAGGTTAAATGAAACAATATCTTGCCTTTAGACGCCAAAACATAACTTTGGTTTAAAAATACTTCGCAGATTTGAAAAAAAGTAGTATCTTTGCCGACAGAAACCTTCACTAAAACCCAAAGAACAAACGCATGAGAAAAGTTTTCGCTGGAGCCCTGATGCTCCTCACGTCGCTGCCGCTGATGGCCTGGCAGGGCGACGTCGTCGTTGAAACCCCCAACACGCAGATGCTGCTCACCGCAAGGGAGGGTGGCGACCTGCAGCAGTCGTATTATGGCGACAAGAGTGCCACCCTGCAACAGCTGCGCGATGCAGGTGCCGACCTGAGTTTCCACGCATTGCCTGCCTTCGGCACCGTTGATGCCGTACACACGCCAGCCCTGCAGGTGCAGCACTTTGACGGCGACCTGAATCTGGAATTACAAGTTACGGATTACAGCAAGAATGACAATGGGAAAGCCGTCATCCACACCTTCACGATGAAGGACAAGCTGCTGCCCTTCACGGTGAAAGTCTTTTACAAGGCATATAAAGATGTGGACGTGATAGAGACCTGGACGGAGATTGTGCACCAGGAGAAGAAGGCCGTCACGCTGAAACGTTTCGACAGCGGTCACTTAGTGCTGAGACAGGGCGATGTCTGGATCACTCATCTGCATGGCAACTGGGCCGCTGAGACGCAGGTGACGAGCGAGCCGCTGACACAGGGCATGAAGACCATCCGCAACAGCGACGGCACTCGCAACTCACATCTCGACGCACCTGAGATACTCATCTCTTTAGACGGACAGCCGCAGGAGCTCACAGGCCGCACCATCGGCCTTGCCCTGTGCTGGAGCGGCAACTACGAGCTTCGTGTAAACACCATCTCACACAAGGAGCACCACGTCTACGCTGGCATCGACCCCACGGCCAGCGAATACGTGCTGGAGCCGAAAGAGGTGTTTGAGACACCGCACGTGGCCCTGGCCTACAGCGCCGAGGGCATGAGCGGCGTGAGCCGTATCTTCCACCGCTGGGCACGCACCGAAGGCTTCCTCCATCGTGGGATGCAGACGGGCGACATCCTGCTGAACTCATGGGAGGGCATCTACCTCGACATCACCGAAGAGAAAATCATCAAGATGATGGATGACATTGCAGCCTTCGGCGGCGAGCTCTTCGTGATGGACGACGGCTGGTTTGGCGACAAATATCCGCGCAAGGTGGACAACTCGAGCCTCGGCGACTGGGTGGTGGACAAGAACAAGCTGCCCAACGGCATCAAGGCCCTCACCGATGCCGCCAAGCAACGTAAGATCAAGTTCGGCATCTGGATAGAGCCTGAGATGACGAACACCGTGAGCGAGCTCTACGAACAACATCCCGACTGGGTGCTGCAGCGTCCCGGCCGTGAACTGCGTCAGGGTCGCGGCGGCACACAGGTGGTGCTCGACATGACCAATCCGAAGGTGCAGGACTTTGTGTTCAGCATCGTCGACAACTTGATGACGGAGTATCCGGAGATTGCCTATATCAAATGGGACGCCAATGCTCCGATTCAGAACTACGGCTCACTCTATCTGCCCAAGGCAAAGCAGAACAACCTGAACATCGACTACCATAAGGGACTGATCAAGACGTTGGAACGCATCCGTGCGAAGTATCCCGACTTGGTGATTCAGGACTGCGCCAGCGGTGGTGGCCGTGCCAACTACGGCCTGTTGCCTTACTTCGACGAGTTCTGGGTGTCTGACAACACCGATGCCCTGCAGCGTGTGTACATGCAGTACGGCACCAGCCTCTTCTTCCCGGCCAACGCGATGGCCTGTCACATCAACCATTGCCCCTACTGGAACACGGGCAAGCGTGTCATCCCCGTGAAGTTCCGCTGCGACGTGGCCATGAGCGGCCGCCTTGGCATCGAGCTGCAACCCAGCCAGATGACCGACGAGGAGCGCCAGCAATGCACCACCTGCTTCGCCGACTACAAGCAGCTGCGTCCTATCGTGCAGACAGGCGACATCTACCGTCTCATCTCGCCCTACGACAAGAAGGGTGTGGCCAGTCATCTGTTTACAAAGGGGAATGAAGGCGCTGTGCTCTTCGTCTATAAGATTGAGAATTTCTACGACCAGCCGCTGCCGCGCATCCGTCTGGCCGGCCTTGACCCAGGCAAGACCTATACGCTGACGGAGAAGAACGTGGCTGTAGGACAGCGGCCCTGCCAGCTCAATGGCAAGACGTTTACTGGGCGGTTCCTCATGGACGTCGGCATCGAGGTGCCCCTATGGGAGGAATACGCCAGCCGCGTGTTCTTGATTAAGTAAGATCGGTTGAAGCTTCTTCGCAAATTATTTAAAGGAGTTAAGGTTGTTGATTACCTTAACTCCTTTAATTACAATCATCAAAGTGCTTTCTTGTAGCAGCGACGACGTTTGTGCTGCTCGTGCTCCAAGTAGGTCCATTGGCTCTGCACCTTGCCGTTGGTCTCCATCTCAACGTGAGTCTCACCCCAGAGGAAGCCGTGCTTTTGGTAGATGGGGATGAGGTCGTAGAACAGCAATGCATTGGCGCCCTTTGAGCGGTATTCGGGCAGCACGCCGATCAATAGACAGTCGACGATGCTGGTCTTGTGGAACTTTAATGCTCTGAGAATGTGCCACCAGCCGAAAGGCCACAGACGACCGTTGCGGCATTTCTGCAGCGCCTTCGTTAGCGACGGCAACGTAATGGCCACGCCTACAACGGGATGGTCCTCTAAAGAATGGTCTTCAACCAGCGACAGCATGTTCAGGTCTACCACCTTGAAGTACATCTTTATATACTGGTCGATCTGCTTCTGCGACATGGTGGAATAGCCGTAGAGATGGCCGAAGGTGCGGTTGATGACATCGAACACCTTCTGTCCGTATTGTGCTGGGCCGAAGATATCCTCCTTGGTGAGTTTCTTGATTTGCAAGTTGTAGCGCTTCATCACCATCTCGGCTATCTTCATGAATTTGTCGGGCATTCCCTCCTTAGGCACGAAGAGCTTGTATTCCACGTAGTCGTTGTCCTTCTCGTAGCCCTCCATCTGCTTCATCAGCTCAGGGTAATAGGCGTGGTTGTATTCCGTAGCCATCGTGCCCAGCTCTTCAAAGCCACGAGTCAACATGCCTTCGGGATCCATATCGGTGAAACCCAAAGGACCGATGATTTCCTTCATCTGATGGCGGCGACCAAAGTCCTCTACTGCACCAAGGAGTGCGCGCATCACATCAATGTCATCAATGAGGTCGATCCATCCGAAACGAACGGCGGGCCTGTTCCATTGCTCATTGTATCTATGGTTGATGATGGCAGCCACGCGACCCACCACCTTTCCCTCCTTCAGGGCGAGGTAATACTCCACATCACAAAACTCGAAGGCGGCATTGGGATCCTTCACCCAGGGCGAGAGCGTCTGCACCTCGTCGCTATGCAGATTGGGAGCGTCGTAGGGGCAGCCACGATAAAGGTCGTAGTGCAGCTGGATGAATTTCTCCAAGTCTTTCTTGTTTTCTACTTTCTTGATTTCGACAGTAGCCATGTGCGTTATGATTTTTTGTAATTTACGGGCAAAGGTAAGGCTTTTTTAGCACAAATCGACAAAAAAGGCGCATTTTTTTAACTTTTTCTTTGTTTTTTGGTGTCTTCTTCGTATCTTTGCAGTCAGAAATCATTCAATCAAAATCACTATTATTGCTATGAAAACGAAAAGACTGATGACCCTGGCAGCATCGATGCTGCTCTTGGGAGGTACTGCTATGGCACAGAGTGAGAATTGGCAGTCTTTCTCATACGTGGAGGCACAGGGCGGACTGCAGCTTACTTCGACCAACGCCCCGATGGATAAGCTGATGACACCAACGGCTGCGCTGAGCTTTGGACATTTTTTCACACCTGTAGTAGGCGCTCGCCTGCATGTCAATGCATGGCAGTCGAAGAGCGGATTCAAGGACCTGGATCAGTATTACAAGTGGAAATATGTGACACCTAGCGTGGACCTGTTGCTGAATATGTCGAACCTGTTTGGACAGAATCAGGACCGTGCCTTGAACGTGATTCTGCTGGGCGGCGTGGGACTCAACTACGCATGGGACAACAACGAGTTGCAAGACTTGGGCATTGCTCCGCAGCGCATACCGCTGGCATGGGAGGACAACCGCTTGAGCCACAACCTGCGTGCCGGTCTGCGTTTTGAGACCAATCAGTCGAAGCCCCTTGGCTTTTCACTGGAGGTGAATGCCAACTCATTGGACGACCGTTTTAACTCGAAAATCAACGACGCTGACGACTGGCAGTTCACAGCTATGGTCGGCCTGAACTTCCGCTTCGGCTACAAGGGCAAGAAGCATATCCCTGTGACCCGCCAGATTGAAGAGACCATCTGGGAGGACGTGCCCGTGGTGAAGAAGGTGAAGAAGCAGGAACCCTACATGGTGGAGAAGCCCGTCACGCTGCACAAGGAGGTATTCTACGACATTCGCGTCAGCGACAACGTCGACCCAAGCGTCATCCAGGCTGAGGTCGCTAAGTTCATGAAGGAGAATCCTGATTCGAAGGTGACCATTGTAGGTTATGCAGACAAGGGAACCGGCAATGCCCGTCTGAACAAGATGTATGCCGAGCGTCGAGCCGAGACATTCAAGAAAGACCTCATTGAGAAGCATGGCGTCAACGCCGATATGCTTGTGGTAGACTCAAAGGGCGACACCGTGCAGCCCTTCCCCGACAACAACGACAAGAACCGTTGCGTTATCATCGATGCCACGGGCAAGGTGAAGGTGCAGGAATTCCGCGAGATCGAGGTCGAGGAGACTGTGATGGAGAAGCAGGCTAAGACAGTCGTGCGCACCATCACCGAGTGAACACTAGAAATAAGGAAGAATAAAGATAAGGGGCGTTGACAGGCAGCGCCTCTTATCTTTTTATATTTTGTTACCCAGCAGAAGGATGTGTCTGCCATCGACGAGGGTGGTGGCAAATAAATAGATGTTGCCACCCTCGCTGAGCTTCAGTTTCTTGCGCAAGGCATCAACACTCATGGGGAAATTGCGGACGCTGATATTCGCCTGCTTGATGGGCATCACCTTTTCCTTCAGTTCTTGCTTGTTCATCGTGCTCACAGCTGTCACGCGGAAGGTACGGCCAGGGAAGTTATCCACTAGTTTATCGGAGGTAAAAAGGTGACTGTTCGGTGCCAAAGGTGTCACACCATAGCGGTGTGCTAATTCTTCGAAAAAGCCGCCTTTCATCAATGCGGCATGGGGTTCGTAGAGAAAGAGCGGCGCATTCCCCATGATTTTGCCAATTGTACTAGTTTCACTAAATATACTAGTTGTGTTAGTCATACTAGTTTCGCTAGTGATACTAGTTTTACTAGCTATGTCAGGGTCTTTGCCGGTTTTCAAGGCGAATACCTCCTGCATGTCGTCGTTGCTGCAGACGAGCTGAGGCTGCGGTGAACCATTGGCAGAGAGCAACAGCAACAGCTCCTTGCACTCGCTACCCACAGCCACTATGTGCACCTGCTCTACATGCTCAGTGCCTACATCAGCCATCGCTTTCCGCCAATCCAGCATCGGCGATAGTTTGAGCAGAACATAGTCGGATTTGCGCAGTAACTCATCCATCAGCGGTAAAACGTCAGGTGTGCAGTCGCTGAGACTATAGGTGCGTGCGCCGTGCTTGTCGCGTCGTGCCGGATCGATAAAGACAAGGGTGACATGCTCTTCCATCCTGTGCAGGAACGTCTCTGCCTCGGCATGAACCACAGAAAAGTTGAGCACATCCATAGGACTTTCCAATTCCATTCGCTTCATCGACTCCATCGATATATCCTTGCTCAACACCTGGAAATTATGGTGTGCAAGGGCGCAAAGAGTCTCATCACGCTCCACATAGACACCCTCGTCAAACAACTCACACAAGAAAGCAAAGTCCACACCGAAGCCGCCCGTCAAATCAAGCAGTTTGCGGTAGGGAGACTTGGCCGCTTTGGGATTAATGAGATTATTGGAAATTAAGACGCTTTTGACAAGCCGCACCTTATAGAGGGCTGTGGCCTCGCTACTACACTGTTCCATTGACAGGTGTACAGGATAACGGATATCATCCAGCTTTGCCCAAGAGGGAATCTTGGTTTGTGCCGCTTGTCGTCCGCTAATCTGCTGCAAGGCCATAGGAAAATCTACCTCAGCGTCCCGGCAGCCTTTTAACGCAAGCTGGCGCACGTCGTCATCGGCGTGCGCCAGCGTAAACTGTTTGGTATTCTCGTTCATGGTTTTGGCTATTGCCACACCAGGTTCAAGTCCTCAATGTTCTCCTTCAAATACCATTCCTGTACATTCTTATCCTCAGTGTTAGGATTGACAGCCCATGACTTAAACAGCTTGTAGGCAGCAGTTTCAACACCATACTCCTCTGTATCTGAAGTCTGAATCTTACTACCACTGATACTCTGCCACTCTATGGGGTAGAGGAAGTCACCAGGAACCTGAATGGCCCAAGGATAATTACTCGTAGAGCTCTCTTTGTAATGAGTGAGTTTGTCAACGTAGTTAGCCCACTGAGCTATCACCTGGTCAAACTTATACGGATAGGTATGAACCTCCCATTCGCGACCATTGTATCTCTCAACGATGAAAACATCATACTTGCTGACATCGTTGAAGAGCTGTGCGTTGGCCTCAGTGTCAAGCGTGAATGTGAGTGTCATTTCAACGGGATCTGCAACTTTTGCTCGCAAATTATTGGTGATGTTCTTGTCTACAGTGTTATAGAAATAGCTGTGCATATACTGGTTGTTGCCACCAGCATCAGTCCGCGACATGGCCCAATGAGCGTCATTGAATAGGCTTACCACAAAATCGGTTATCTGGTTACCATCAGCATCCAGTCCCAAACCCTGTGGGTCAACATAGTAGAGGGTATTACCCTTGTCATTCTTGCAAGGCGTAATGAATCTCATCGATGCGTAGGTGGCAGCATGGTCTGTAAAAGTATTTGCAGCACTGACTATGGCATCTGGCGAGAGGCCTTTAATACGCATGGCAGCAGCCAACTGCTTTGAGGCACCAATTGCATCAAGGCTTACCTTCACTGTAACATTCTTTCCCTTGACGGTGGACGTCACGGTTAGGACACAGTCATTGAAGTCGTAATCGCCTGGGCTGGGGAATTGGTCTTCGAAGCAGATGCGGAAGGAACTCGTTTTTGTCTGGATATCCGGCACAGTAGTAGTCGTCGTGTTGTAGCCGGCGCCTGTGCAGTCTGAGGCGGTAACAGCCTTCGGTATGCGAACAGTAGAGGGAGCGGTACTCTCAGTGATGAGAGCGCTAGCCATCGTTTTCGTCATTTGTGTGACTGCTTCTTGGTCTGAGTAATTCTCCTTGTTGGCGATGGTGGAATGGCTGACGCCATCTGCAGCATGAGCCCAATCCAAATATAGCTGGCCATTATTTGGCCTAATCATAGCACACCATTTGGCCATCTCAATATTGCCAGCAATTTTCAAGATGGCGAACTCGCCTTCAGCAGTAGGAGCGTACATACAGGCACCATCATTAGGCACAACGAACTTACCACCTACGTTCACCAAGCTCTTGTCCTCCATATAGGAATTGTTGCTTTCCTGGAAATACATATCACCATCCATGTCGAGGCGACTATTCCTTAGCATCACAAGGCGGCGGAAACCAGTGCTTGCCGTCTGGCTCTTCGTGATGTGCAGGTAGCATGCGTTAAGCGTCCAGCGCTCGTTGCGATCGTCGAGATTCTCTTCAAAGGTAAGGTGACCCGTATTGGATAGCTGTTTCACCTTGATGGTCTTGAACTCCGATGTTCCTGCATTAAAGTAGTAGTTGTCGGAGACAATAAGGCTCGTACCATTCAACGTTCCATAGTTCACAGCCTCGGACACGGTGGCAGTTGGAACTGTCATAGTCCCTTCATTGTAGAAATTATAATGCAGAACACTATGGTCTTTATTCTGTGGAACAGTAAAATCGGTATGAATGTTGAGCGTACCATAGTTATAGAGATAACGCACGTTGGTTAGCGAGCTGATATTCAAGGTTCCCACGTTGTAGAGCGTAGCTCCTTGCTCCACAGAGACGTTGGACATGTCAAATCCACGTACGAACTTGGCAGTGCCAGCATTATAAAAACCGACAGATTCTGCCTTGCCGCTGAATGTCACATTGTTGGTAGTCGTAAGAGTTCCGCCCTCCATCACAACAATGCGTGCTCCTTGTCCGAATCTCCTTTCACCTGATAGGGCAAGCGTGGCACCATTGCCCACAATGAAGGTAACGCCAGTATAATCAGCTGAAAGTGTCAGGGTACCGCTCTTTACGTAGACGACAGCTTTATTCAGCGTGTTCTGGTCGCCGTTGAGGTTTTGGCTAAGTGAAATGTTGCTCTCCACGCGCCACCACTTATTCGCGCGGTTGTCGTTAGCCACCTCGTTCTTGTTCAGAGCGTTTTCAGTAATAGTATTGAATTCATTACTGGTGCCGATGGTGCTTAGATCTATCGTCACATGGCTTCTCCACGAGGGATTCACCCAGTCGTTGAGGCTTATCTGGGATTCAGAAGCCTTGACATAGCCCGACTCTGCCATTGGCTCATCAGCACGAGTTGTCCTGGTCATGCCATAGCTCTGAGACTCAAAGAAACCGTCTTGTGGAACGGCACGGGAAGCACTGCCACTCTCACCAAAGAAATTGATGTGAATGTCTTCGCCGTTGGTTACAGTCTTGGTTTTGATGATGCGACGGTTGTTCTCATCGAAGCAGGCAATATAGACTGTTGGCTGTGCCAGCTTGTAAGAGAAGAACAATGTGGTGTTCTGTCCTGTGATGACCTCGCTACTAGCAAGCAGGGTGACAGGCGAGATGTAGAGCGGGTTCTCCTGATAGATGTCTACGCGGTATTTCTTGCCATAGTCTCCGTTGACGGTGGCATTGAGCGTAGCAGAACCATAGATGGCCCATGTGTGGTTAGGGTCTACATCTTCTACGGGGAAAGACTGTTTGAGACGATAGTCGTATTTCTCCTGATCAAAATAGTCATCCTTGCATGCCGTTATTCCCAACGACAAGCAAGCAAGCCCTATGAGAAACTTTGCGTTCTTGTTCATAGTTCAAAAAATGATTTTAGTATTCGAATACGGCTGCAAAGATACAAAAAAATTTCATCATGGGAAAAAAATGAAGTAAAATATTACAAAAAAAGCGAAAAACAGGCCGTCTGAGACCTGTTTTCGCTATTAGTATGCTTATCTACGTACCACTCGACGCTTTTGGCGGTCAATGTAAAGTCCCCGCCTCATGGTCTTGTCAAGGCGGCGACCTTGCAAATCATAGAGTACGGTAGCGGGTGGGTTATTCACATCGATGCCACTGATGCCACTGGAACCCTCTACGGTAAGGACACCGTTGACGAAAGTGATGTCGTAATTCTGTGCTGTAGCGCCATCGATAATGATGGCGTACTCGCCGGCTGGACTGTCTTTGGTTGCCTCGCAGGTGATGATGGGCTGTGTCAGCAAAACATCGGCATTCTCCTTGTTGCGGAATCCCTTGCAGGTGAACTCGAACTCAGGATTATCCTCGCCCTGTTTGCGAGTGTAGGACTTGGCGGTGATGGTAAGCGGTGCAGGCGTGATAGTGAGAACACCATCTTGCAAGACAACATCCTCATTGGTGATAGTGCCACGCTGGATCTTGATAACGTAGTCGCCGACAGGTGTCGTGGTTTCTGCCAACTCATCACAAAGTAGCTCTGGCTCACCATCGACAGGTGCTCCTGTTACCTTGTAGGTGATGGTTGCCTGCTTGCGGCCATACTGGCGGTTGGCTGGTTGTGCCATTACCACTGGAGTGCCCGTATAGGCACAGATATCGTAGGTCTTCCATACGTCATGGGCTTGATAGGCCTCTACCAATGCCTCGGGCACGAATACGGTGGCTGTTGAGGGCAAACCGTTGGTGCTAGCTATGTTTGCTATGTTGTTGGCGTTCAGAAGTACAAGGTATAGGAGTGAACATCCAGTGAATACTGAACTACCTACGCTCTTTACCTGATCTGGCAGATAGACTGTGGTTAATGAGGAAGATCCGTGGAAGGCGTCATCAGGAATCTCTGTGAGGGATGTAAAGTAACGCAACACCTCCAACGACTTCATCTGCGACTGATTGCGGAAAGACTCGCCAATGTCGGTCACGGCGGCGGCTTCCTCAAGGCATAACTCGCCGTCATCGTCCTCATCCCAATGGGCTATGCATATGGCCTTGGCACGGGCATCGTCAATTTCGATGTAATGCAGCTTCAGACGCAATGAGGCAATGGCTGCCAGAATGTCGTCGGCCGTGCTCTGCAGGTTGTCATAGACGGCCTGCTCGTCAGTGGTGTCGATGCCGCCTTTCCGCTCTGCCACCAGCAACAGGTTCTTTAGCTTTTCCACATTTTGGTCAAACTCCTTCGCCGCGCTAAAGTCACTCGTACTGATGAACACCCACTGGCACTGGCGCTCATGGTCGCTATAGGCGATGTCCCAATAGATACCGCTGGTGTAGTCGTAGGTGTACTCTGTCTTATGGTTGTAGTCCGTACCGAGGTATTCGCCTTCCACATAGCCATAGCTGCGCTGAGGCACTTGCAGTGTGTAGACGCCTGTAGCCACAGAGTCGAGTTGCCAGTAGGCTTTTTCGCTGAGGTCACCATCAGCGAAGCAGGCCTTTACGTCCTTACCAACATTTCCGTCGGTGTCGGTGCGGAAGATGACCTTGCCTGTCGACGCGTTTTTCAGATAGTATTGACCCTCAGGCATGTTCGATGTATGGCACCACTCGTAAACGTCGCCGCTACGTCCTACTATGGCCTGTGTGCCGTAGGCCTCGCCGGCAGTGAGCATCTTGCGTGTGGCCACGTTCATCACATAGCCGTGTGCACCGGCGTAGACGGGTGATGTCTGTGGCTGTGTACGTGCGCGTACCTCCTCGATGATGCCAAAATTACGCCATACGGGAGCTTCGGCATACAGCTCCTTCGAGCCTGCGGGCACCTGCAACGTGGCATTTTTAATGACAGATGTGGTGAAGGCATCGCTCTTGATGTCGATGGATGACGGATCGGGGTTGTCGATGCGCACTGTCTTTAGCTGCGAACAGCCACGGAACACCTGGTCGCCAATAGTGATGACATACTCAGGCAGGTTGATGCTGGTGAGCTTTGAACAACCTCGGAAAGCATAGTAGTAGATGCGCTCGATGTTCTCAGGCAATGTAATGCTGGTCAGCTTGTTGCAGCCGTCGAAACTGCTGCCATACAACTCTTTCACACTGGTGAAATATTTCAGCTCGTCGAAGCTGGTAATAGCCTTGCCCTGAAAATAGTTGCTGATGGAATTGATTTTTGATGCCTCAGTGAAACTGAGCTCGCCGTCGCCGTCGAGGTCGAAATAACTGCGGCATGTCTGAGCCACCAGGTCGTCGGTGAAGTCAATCAGCCTCATCTTCTGGCGCAGACTCTTTTGTGCCTGACGCATCTCCTCTATCGTACTCTCCATATTGTCAAGTACGGCCTCCTCATCCTGATAGGCTATATGTCTGGCCTTAGCCATGGCGATGAGATTTTCGAGTGCTGCCGCAGCCTCGTATGTGGCGGCGCGGTCGGCATCGTAGAGGACGAAACGCCACTGGCAAGCTTGCTCGTTGCCCTCGTAGACAATATCGCTGTAGACACCCCATGTAGGCTGTGCGTACTGGCTCTCGTGGTCATTCTGCACACCCCACCGGCAGGCTTCATCATAGTCGTCATAACCCGAAGGCACACTCAGCGTGTAGGTGTCGTTACCGACATCCGTCACCTGCCAATGGGCTCGCTGATCTAGATTGCCGTCGACGAAAGCAGCCTTCACGCCCAAGCCCACACTGGAATCTTCATGGGTGCGGAAGGTATAGTGGCGGTCTTTGCCTGTGTCGTTGGAGTAGAGTGCATAGACACCCTCAGGCATGGAGGCGCTGTGGTTGAGCTTGAAACGCATCGGCTCGCCATTGGTTACTACTGCCTGTGTACTCCACGCCTCGCCCTTGCTTAGAAAGCGGCCTGTCCCCACATGATACAGGTAGACCTCCTGTCCCGGCATGAGCGCCGTAAACTGACCACCCACACGGTTATGGTGTTCCTTGATGGTGCCAAACTGGCTCCATTGTGTATCGCCCTCAAACCAGGCACGAGTACCCTGCTGTATATGCAATACGGCGGTGGCTACTGATGAGTTCGCGAAGACGTTGGTGCCTATGGTCATATTCTGGGGAAAGAGATTGCTGACGGTCATCTCGCTTAATTTGCTACAGCCGCTGAAAGCCTCATCGCCTATGTGTGTCAGTGCCGATGGCAGCGTTATTTCCGTCAGGGCACGGCAGTCACGGAAGGTTCCTGCCTCAATGGACTTCAAGCTGGTCGGCAGCTCACTAAGACGCAACAACAGACAGCCGCTGAATGCTTCCTCGCCAATGCTCCGCAACGATGTGGGCAGATTGAGTGACGCCAACTTCTTGCAGTTGTTGAATGCCCGCGCCCCGATATGCTTGATGTTTCTCGGCAACTCTATTGAGGTAAGCTGCACACAGTTGTTGAATGCGTCGTCGGCGATGCTTTCCAGGCCTGTAAAATACCGCAGCTCAGTGAATGTGCGGATGAGTTTGCCCTGCAGCACCGTTCCCAGGTCGGTAACCGAGGCGGCCTCTCCATAAGTCAGCACACCGTCGCCGTCTGTATCCCATGCCTGCGTGCAAAGACGCTTGGCGTTGGCATCAGCAATGGGCATAGCGCGTTCATGATAGTTTTCGGGCTCAATGCCGATGACACATTCGCGTCCATTGGTGTAGCCGTTTTCTGAGCCGCCAATGCCTTGGTCGCCAGGTGTGAGGTTTGACAGGTAATAGTAGTCGTCGCTTTGTCCGCCCCAGCCCCAGTTGATGTGATAGTGGCGGTTGCCGTCATAGCCGTCGCATACGAAGGCATGACCTCCACTGGGGTTTGAGCCGCTGATATATATTGGACGCTGGCAGGCCAGCTCATTGTAGATCACTTCATCCCACTCGTCATCGCTCAGGTTGGTGATGTACTTCACACTATTGCCGAAGCCGAAATAGTTCTTCAGGGCATCAGCCACCGACGATGAGTAGGCGCCGCTCGATGAGTTGGTATAGTCCATGTTGACGGCCACGCCGCAATAGTGCATCAGCTGGGCCACGGCCTTTTTCTGCAGACCCGTGGAGTTGCTGCCGTAAGTGTCCGTCATGTTGTCCCAGTCGATGGGCGAGCCGGCAGGGATGCCTTCGACATGCAGCTTGCCATAGGTGGGATGCTCCGTCCATGTGTCGTAGTCCGGCATGTCGGCCTGCGTCTCGGTCACCATTTTTGACCGGTGGTAATACAGAATCTGTGCATAGGCCGTAGCCACGCAGCCGGTTACCGAGCGTCCCAGGGTGAAGTACATGGGACACTCCTGATTGTAGGGATCGCCCTGGTTCCATTTGCTGGTCACCAACGGCTGGATGGCGGGATGAGTGGGCACGCGGTGGATGGCGGGAGTCTCCTCCATTCCCTCTGATGAGTTGTCGGCAGAATTGCTGCGATTGGCCTGGAAATCCTCAATCTCTTTCGCATAGCCTTCAAGCCATTCCAGCATGTTGGGTGGCATCTCGTCATAGACAAAGGAGCCGCTGTGACAATAGCCGAGAATGGTTTCGGCCACTTCGTCATCGCCGGCCACGATGACGAAGCCCTCCTGATGGCCACGGTCAAAGACATAGTAGGGCTTCATGTCTTCCTCCGCGTTGTTGGACTTGCCGACACTCCTGAGGTTGGTCGTTTTGGGGTAGGCCGAGACAGAGATATTGAGCAGGCGGGTATCGCCACGCTGTTGCATGAATCGAATGGCCTTTTGATGAGCTTGTTCACGCGTGATGGGACGCGCCGTGGCATCCAGCCAAATAGCAGCCATCGATATTGTGACGGCTGCTATGAAGGTGTTTCTCAAAGTATTTTTCATAGAAAGGATTGTTTGGGCTCAGAGCTTTTCTCCGTAGCATAGGTCGCCGCAGTCGCCGAAGCCTGGCACGATGTATTTGTGTTCGTTCATGCCTGGGTCAATAGCGGCGCACCATAGGGTGACCTCGTCGGCTACGTTGTCCTGCAGCATCTTCACGCCTTCGGGTGTTCCAATGATGCAGGCGATATGTACCTGTGCAGGGCGGCCGGTCTTCAGCAGTGCCTCATAGGCTGCCACCATCGAGCCGCCAGTAGCCAGCATCGGGTCGCAGATGATGAGTGTCTTGCCTTTTACGCTGGGCGACGCCATGTACTCGGTGTGGATGCCCACCTCGGTGTGTTCGCGGTTGGTATACATGCGGTAGGCCGAGACAAAGGCGTTCTGCGCATGGTCGAAGATGCTGAGAAAACCCTCGTGGAATGGCAGCCCGGCACGGAGCACCGTGGCGAGCAGAATGTCCTCCTCACGAGCCAGGGCCGTCTCGGCTATGCCCAAAGGCGTAGTAACACTCTTCGGGCGATAGTCGAAGGTCTTGGAGATCTCGTAGGCCATCACCTGGCCGATGCGCAGGATATTGTTGCGGAAAAGCAGGCGATTGCGCTGATAGCCTTTTTCGCGGATCTCAGCCATGAAATGGTTGAGGCAGGAGTTCTGCTCCTGCAAGTTTATGACTTTCATACCAGCGAGAAGGCTACGTCCATCATCTTAGTAAACGTAGTCTGACGCTCTTCAGCCGTCGTGGCCTCGCCTTTCAGGATGTGGTCAGAGATGGTGAGAATGGTGAGCGCGCGCTTGCCTGCGCGGGCAGCGTTCATATAGAGTGCGGCGGCTTCCATTTCCACGGCCAGCACGCCCATGTTGATCCATTTGTCGTTGTGCGGATTCTCGGTGTAGAACGTGTCGCTCGACATCACGTTGCCCACCTTGTAGCGATAGCCGAACTTGTCGGCGGCATTAGCAGCACCGCGCAACAGGTCGAAGTCGGCAATGGGTGCGAAGGTGCCGGGCAGCTCATACTGCATGGCATAGCTCGAGTTGGTGCAGGCACCCATGGCGATGCAGAGGTCGCCCACGTTCAGGTCCATGTTGATGCTGCCAGCCGAGCCCACGCGGATGATAGTCTTCACGCCGTAGAAGTTGAACAGCTCGTAGGTGTAGATGCCGATGGAGGCGATGCCCATGCCATGGCCCATCACGCTGACGCGCTTGCCGTCGTGTGTGCCGGTAAAGCCGAGCATCCCGCGTACATTATTAAATTGTACAGGATTCTCAAGGAATTTCTCAGCCATAAACTTGGCACGCAGGGGGTCGCCTGCCATGATTACGGTCTCGGCTATCTCGCCAAGCTTTGCACCGATGTGCGGGGTAGGGGTGTTGTCTTTCATAGGGTTTCTTCCTTTATTTAGTTATTGATCGTTTGGTAATCCCACCCCTCCCTCCTTAGGGAGAGGAGAGAGGGGCTGGGACATGGAGAGAGGCTTTTATTCTTTCACCATTGCCAGGTCGACGGGCATGGTGACGCCATTGCGGGTCATCGTCCACGAGTCGGTCTCGGCATCATGATTGAACAGCACCACCTTGCCGTCGGGCGACTTCACCTCATAGCCATCCTTCAGCGTGGTGATGGTATAGAGCACGCCATCGCTGCCCCTCATCTTCTGCACCTGTCCGGCAGCCACGGGGTTGTCGCCAGTCCAGAATTCGATGGTGTTGAGCACCAATGCATCAACAAAGAGGCACACGCCGCCCACGATGGGCTGCAGGAAGAAGCCCACGATGCCGTTGACAAACTTATTGTCGGTCATTGAGCACTGCCATTTCTCATAGTTGTTAAACAGGCTGAACGAGCCGATGCACGAGCTGGCCAGCATCGTGCCGCAGAGCAGCAGAGCTGCTACCTTCAAATTTTTCTTTTTCATATGCTGAATTGTTTAACCAATTATCGTATGTGTCGCTGCAAAGATAGCAATTATTTATGAAACGACATAAGAATTTGGAAGAAAATTTATTCCTGAAGGACTTTCTTACCATTAATGATGTAGATACCGCGCCCAGATTGCTCAGTCTTGCGACCCTGCAGGTCGTAAATGTTATTATTGTTAACGTTGACGTTGACGTTAGCAATTCCTGTGCCGATGAACCAAGTAAAGGTGACTACCTCGCTCTCGTTACCCTTGGCATCAACGGCCATCGCACGCAGCTTGGTATTGGCAGTAATGGTAATAGGGCCTGTGTAGCGCTTACGAGTCGTCTCGTCGCAGGGGCAGGAGCCATCAAGAGTATACCAAATGGTGCAGCCAGGCTGAGCGGTAAGCTCTACTTGAGTGCCCTCGCTGACGTACATACCGCTGATGATGCTAGCCTTTGGAGCTTCTACAAAGTCGAGGTTGCTGACCACACGCACAGTGTCCATACCCTTTACCTGCGAGCCTTCCACGGCGAAATTTAGGTAGGTGGTGCCAGGCAACAAGCCCTTGACGGTGATATAGGCCTTGCCCTCTGCATCGAGTGTCACACGGTTGGTCTCCAGCTGTGCAATGTCTGGTGACAGAGAGGTGATGGTCACCTTGCGATAAGCAGCTGCCTGAGCTGACTTGGCGGTAATCACCACCTGGTGGGTACCACCGTAAGGCACAGTAATGTTGCCATCGCTGCCAATACTTGTTACCTCGCGTCCCACAGTGAGCTTTATTTCCTGGTCTTCGCCAATGGGCACGTCGGCATAGCTGCGGACGATGCCATTGACACGAGCGGTGACCTCAGAGCCCACGGCCAGCGTCTTCTTCGGCACGAAGCGGAAGGAGGAGGCACACTGCGGGCCCTCAACATCGTCATCAGCCGAGGTGACAGCAAAGGCCGTTTCGCCGTTGGTGGCCTTCAGCTCGCCCTGCAACTGCTGGCCATCCTGCCAGAAGGTGAGCGTCTGCTTGGTGATATAGTTGCTCTTCATGTAGAGCGAGAAATCCACGTCGATAGCCTTTTCGTAGGCATTACCACTGCTAAGCGCAGGCTGTGCACGACGCACCAGTCCAACATTAACATCAAGTTGTGGCGGTGGGACGGGCAGCCACTCAGAGCGCTTTGTCTCGTAGCCGTCCTTTTCGTATAGTACCTGCCACTGACCGCTAGGCACCATCCACGAGTACATTCCATCCTTGTCGGTAAGCTGCGGGTTGACCTGCCCATAGTTCTCAGCCTCCCAGACGGTTACCTCCTCATGTTTGTCGCCATACATGTCTTCCACCTCTTTCTTGTAGAAGCATGTGGCGGTGACGCCCTCCAGACGGTTGCTCTCCACAGCCTCACAGACGAAGCCCGAGGGGTCGAGCAATGGTATCTTTTCTGGTGATGTGGGGGTCTCAGGTGGTATGTGATAGTCACCGAAGGAACCTGGGTCTTTCTTCTCTTCCTCGTCGCACTCCAGCCCCATAATGCACCATCTGATAAGCTGCTGCCGTTGTTGGTGGTCACTTTCGCACGAGTTGTCTACAGCCCACTGTACGGCAGTCTTGAACAGGCAGCTGGCAGCAGAGATAGCTAGTGTAGCTCCCATGGTCTCTGCTGCGAAACCGATGCCTAGGAGCGTGGCGATGTCGCTGGAGAGGTTGATGGTAAGGTCGCCCAAACAGTATACGAGTAGTGAGCTCATGCCATCGTCAATCATCATCCTGATGTTCTCCACGGCGCGCTCGTCATTGGGGCAGGGGTCTGGAATCTTGTCATCGAGTGCCTCGTAGTTCTTTGCCAGCTTGCTGTATTTCTGGAAGAGCGCAAGGTAGTTGGGCACAATCATCAGCTTGCCCAGCAGACTGCTGATGTAACGTATGCGGCCCAGTGATTCCTTGCTCATTGTTTTGGCTACCCTCACGGCCTTCAACTTTGCCCATGCCTTCGCTTTTTCTACTATTCCCAGATTCTCGTCCTGACATGTCAGCTGAAGAGCGAATTCGCATTGCTCAAGATATTTGTAGGAGTCTATCATGAGTTGCGTCGCATTGGCAACTTTGTCGAATACACTGTTATAAGTGTCGATAATCTTAGCCAAGACAACATCCTTGAGGAAAGATATGCACTTTTCGACCATAGCATGCACGTTTGCCCTGGCCATGCTGGGATTGTTCTCTGTGATGAGTGACGGACAGGCAATTTCGATAGTATAGCCGCTGGCAAAGTCAACAGTCACTACACGTGTGCCATCGACAAGCATATAGATGCTGGTGCCGTCGGTGGTTTCCACAGCCTTGAAACCTTGCTGAAGGATGCTACTCTCACTGTAGGCTGAGCAGTCACTAACGATAAACGAAGTACCGTCGTCAAGTGTGTAGCTGCCAATAAGGTTGATGGTTGCGTATAGGTTGCTCGTCAGTCCTTCTAGCTCCTCCAGCTTGCTGTCTGCCTCTTCTATCAACTGTTGCAATGCTTCGGCAGCTTCTTCTTTTGGGAGCGATTCATACCATGCTATCCATTGTTTGGTTTCTTCATTGGGTTGACCGTCGCTGAGGGATATGCCCAAGAGGGTTTCAGCCTCTTTGAGTTTTTCGTCGATATTGTCGTCGGTAATGCTGTTGACGATAGCATTCAACTGGTTCTCCTGACTGACTTGCGCGTTCATGTCCTGCCAAAGTTGGCTGATTAGTTCACGGTCTGCCTTGAACTTCTGGTTCTTGCGTGTGAAGGACACAGCCACGTCAACCGGAGGCGAGAACAAGAAAGTGGTCACCCAGCAGCCACGCTGTTCGTCGAAGCTGGCGGGGAATGTGTTCTGGCGTCCACCACTTGACTCCACATGTAACTCCACGTCACCAATCTCAGTGGTGTCATTGCGTAGGAAATCAATGAGGAAGGTATAGGAGTTGGAGAACATGTACCAATCATATGTCTCCACCTTTGTGTCTGGTTCGGTGAAAAGCCATGTACACGTTTCGGTACTATTCTTGTAGGCATTGGGATAGAGCATGGTTACCTTCTTGACGGTGTTCATGTCGCGGTTCACCGTCACTGTGGTGACAGGCGTTGAATATATATCGCCCTCCTTCGTGATGCACTCTATGTGAATGGAATGTGTGGAGAGGTTATAGGCTTGCGGTAGGTCTGCCACTATTTTCCATTTGTTGCCCTTGATGTTAGTCTCTGCCAGTAAGGTCTCATCCTCTAACATTTTTACGAGTGCATCATTAGGTCCGGTGCCGCTCACCACCACACTTCCTAGGCATTGGTTAGAGATAGAATACTGCATTGGACTAACCTCGACGGTGGCAGATCCTACTGGTGTGAGGTAGTCGTCGCTGCCGTTCTCCCAATCGTAGTGGTGGAAGCCCAGTAGGGCATTGAGGGTATGCTTTCCCAGTTCCTTACAGGTTAGGCAGAAACGCACGTCAACAGTCCGTCCCTCCTCTAAGCCGTTGGTAAGTACCTTCAAACGTCCACCCTCATATTCGGGGTCTTTTACTTCGCCGTCGACCATGAGTGACCCATTCAGGATGGGACATCCCTGTGGCAGGTCGAAGAGCAGGCAGAAGTTATCATAGTTCCAGCTGTCCTTGGCAATCTCGTTCTTCACCTTCACGTTGGCCCTGACGGTGACATAATCGCCACGGATGATATTGGGCTGGCTGATGCTGAATGTTGATGAGGGGTGTACGGCCTTCAGCTCTTCAAGGTTGATGACAGGCACTTCGCCCAGATTGATGACGGTGAGGATACCGGGACTGACGCTGAAATCATGGCGTAGATAGTCGCTGTTCTCCTTAAGTCCTATTTCCTCGTATGCGTCGAGGGTTGTGAGCTGGCTGAGCACGGGGTCGTAGGCCATGGTAATAAGCGTATAATTACCCTCATCGATGCCTTTGACGTCGAGTGTGGCTGTACTATGGATGTGATGGCTGACATAGCAACCCTCACTGTCGTAGACGATGGCTGCTACACTGCCGTTTTTTGTCGTGCTGAATGTGGAGTGGAAACCACCCTTCTCGGTAATGGTGGCGGTAGCGGTGGCATGGCCGTCTTCCATGGTTGTCGTGACAGAGAAGGGGTCAAAGGCATTGTTAGCCGAGGTGAAGTCCAAGCGTAGCTCGTCACCGTCATCCACGCCGTCGAGCAGTATCAGTAAGGGCAACTGCACAGAGACATTGTTAAGACGCTCTCCCTGTGTCTCGTTATAGACCGTGACGAGCATGTCTTCAAAACCTTTGATGTAGCTGGTAGAACTCCCTGGTGCTCCTACTGCTGCTGGGATGTAGCAGAAGTCGAGGCTGACGGTCTTGCCGTCGGCCCGTCGCAGGAAGATGTCACCTATCTGGCATGTCTCGGCAGTGGCAGAGGTGACGTTGAGCACCACATCCTTGCGCAGATAGTCTTTCGACGCGCATGAGATGGTGAGCTCTCCCTCGTAGGTGGGAACAATGATTCTACCGTCGCTGTATGAGAGTGTGTTGTAGGTGTCGGCCACCTGTCCGTTCACCCTGCGTACGGCAGTTACATTGGCCTCATGCAGAGGCATATGGCTGTCAGCATCGCGCAAGAAGCCCACAAAGGAATGCTTGCTGAGTGGCTGTAGCTGCAAATAGATTGGATAGTCGCCCTGAGCATCAGCGGGAATAGTGACAGTCTGTCTGGGTAGCGGGGCATAGCTGTTGGCCAACGTGCCCTTCAGTTCCACGTCGAATGACACCACGTCGCCAGGCACCAGGCCGGCCAGCGTGGGCGACGAGGTGATGCGGTCACCACGGTTGTCATACCAGGTCAGTCCAATATTGTTGTCGACATCCTTCACAGTGGCGGTGACCACGGGTAGCGGGTCAGCCAGCTGTGCCACAGCAAGTGCCAAGCCTACATGTATATCCGTCTTCTTGCAGACGACAGTACCATAGCGGTTTTCGAGAGCCACACGGAAGGAAATGTCTTCATCGGCACTGAGACCAGGAAAGAAGTAACTTTTGCGATTGGTGACGACATACCGAGTAGTGAGCTGCGTGCTCTCGTCGGTCAGCGTGAGCCACATATTGCGGTATTGCGCTAGGTCGCTACCCTGCGGCATGCGCACCTCTATCTTTCCAGTCTTCGTGCCGTTGTCCACGATGTTATACTTGCCCCATGCTTCAGAGGCCTTATAGAGTTCCACAGAACTGCTCGGCACATGTACTGTCACCTCCGCGTCGTCGGCGAAGAGGTCGTCATTGCTGTACCATCCTGACTCCTCCATAGCTGGCGGCAGCTCTGCATAGCAGTATACGTCGGTCAGGGCGTGCAGGTCTTTCATGGTCGTCACTTGCTCCACGCAGTCGGGCAGGATGAGCACTTCGAGGTGCTGCAAATAGTCCTCGTCGTAACCCGTTCCGAACCAGCGCCAACCGTAGGTACGGCTGAGGTCGAGGGTGGTCATGGCGGGGAAAAAGCGGCCTACGTCGGAGGCATCCATACCGTACTCCACCTCGCTGAGGTCGGCACAGATGATGACACGCGTCACCTGGCTCATCACCTCCATGTACTTCTCGTCGCCTATGTAGGCATCGCGCTCGGGAATGTTATGCTCTTGACAATACCGCTTCCACAGGCTATAGACGGCATCGCCGAAGAGGTCGTTTTCGTAGATGCGCAATCCATCGAGAACCACAGTGCCTTGGTCCAGATAGAGACCGCAGGCGCCTGGGATGCCAGGATTGTCGGGGTTGAAGCCGCCGCCGGTGCCGTAGCCGGATTGCGCAGCTACGCTGCTAAATGACAAATGACATATGATAAATGATATGCAAATAATGAGTCGCTTCATAGTGGTGTCCTCCTATCGCTTGATGGTTAATTTGCCGTTCTCTATCACGATACCCTTGTAGTTGCTGCCCACTGGCTGCCCTTGCAAGTTCATTGTAGGAAATTCTGTTTGTTGCTGTGTCCCAACAACAAACTGAATGCCAGTGGCTGCTGCGCCTACATAGAGCACGAAGCGGTTGTCGTCGCGCCCAGGCACAGACAGGAAGGTGTAGGCCTCTCTGGAAAGGTCGGTGAGTGAGCCCGTTAGCTGATCGGCCAACATAATGGGGAGAGCAGCATCGGTCGGCACTAAGCTCTCAATACTCAGCACACAAATGGTGGCTGCGGCTGTACGCACACCCATTCGCACCATTCCATCGCTCTCAGGCCGTTCGTTGATGGCGCAGGGCTCTGTACCGATGAAGGTGTAGAGCTGAGGCACCTGCTCGCTTTGCGAGAAGAACTTCGCGGCATCACATTCAAGCTCGTAGCTGGTTTTGGCATCGGGGTTGAGCACCACGCGGGTGTAGTCCTCCATGCCGTTGGCCGTCAGGGTCAAGTTGATGAGCCTGCGGTTGCCGTTCCCAGCGGGAGAATCTTCGGATACACTGGCACGGGCATTGCTGCCAAAGTTCACACGTCCCTCGGCACCAAAGACGAGGGCGCTGGCATTGGCAGGCTTCTGCAGGAAGAAGGCCTCGTAGGGGTGCAGCTCCTTGTTGGCATCGTCGACAGGCGAATAGGTACGATACTGGTCGTAGTCCCAGGTGCGTCCGTTCCATATGGTGATGGGCATCTTCTGCTTCAGACTGCCGATGCGGTAGTAGCAAGGATAGGGATTGCCCACCAGGTTCCAGCTGACGTTATGCTCGTAGGTAGAGGCATACTCAGACAGTGGGATGCTGACATCCTCGCGCGCGAACATATTATCTATGGTGTTGGCGGTAGCCTCGACACCGATGCTCAGGTTACTGCGGGTATACTCCCCGGTATTGTCGGTGCTCACCTGCCAGATGTAGCCGCGGTTGGCCTCCAACGTCGCACTGTAGGGCACGTCTATCCACTGCTCGCCGCGCATGGCAGCTCGGTTCTTTCCTGAATAAGAGCGTATGATCCAATGCTTGATGTCCTTGTTGGTGACGATGTCACTGACCTTCACGTCGAAGGGGAACGAGAGGAAATACCACCAGTCTTCGCTTATGACTAGGTCGAGATGGACGCTCTGCGCCGTCATCGGTGCCTCGGTCAGTAGCTCGCAGCCGTAACGTCCTGTGTAATTGCGGTCATCGTGGAGGTCGGTAAATGCGGTGAAAGCTCCTACGTTCAGAGCCTTGCTGCCCTTAACGGTAAGCAGGCCGAAGGCATTGTTGTCGCCATAGCCGCCATAGTCGCCGAACTGACTCAGGCGGATATTCGGATTGTAGCCGGAGGGCAGGTCATCGGTGTTGAGCTCCTGCTTCCCCAGGACGGTGATGCTCGTCGGCATTCCGCTGAAGGCCTCCTGCGTCAGGTCTTTCCAGCCAGAGGCACTGGCATAGGCACCGGCGCTGACGGCCGGCACACGCACTTTGATGTCGACATTGCCGTAGGTGAAGACGGCGTAGGACCCAGCCTTCGGTGGGAAGAAAGCACGACAGGTGACGGTGCAGCTATATGTACTGCCGTCATCGTTAAAATTATAGGATGAAAGAAATCGCTTGGCCGACAACAATGTGGACGGCAGGTCGATGCTATGCAGCTTGGGACAGTTGCTCACCGCATTGTCGGCGCTGAGCACACCCTCTGGAATGACGAGCTCCTCGAGATTCTGACAGTTGATAAAGGCGGAGCTGCCTACACTTGTCAGCGTAGTGGGCAATTGTATGCTGCTGAAACGGCAGCCGCGGAAGCCTTCCTTGGGCAGCTCGCGTATGACGGCCTGGCTGATGTCGAGTGTGAAGAGGTTGGGGACGGAGTCGCGAATGATGCGGATGTCATCCCCGTTCAGTGGGCCCGACACCGTGAGGTGGTGGATACCTTTCAAGGGTATGTCCTGCGCTGCAATGATGTCATATAGCATGCCGACCCGTTGCGTTGAGACGCTCAGCGACTGCTCCACGCCGTCCTCTAAGATGACGTGCTGTGCCCACCACTCATTGGCCAGATAGGCCCGCAGCGAACCTTTCGGCACGTAGACACGCACAACGGGGAAGCTATAGTTGTTGATGTCAATGGCCAAGTAATATGTGAGCTCAGGCGGTACGGCGGCTGCCATGAGTAGACGCTGTATCTTTCCGCCAAACACCAGCTGTTCCATCACCAGCTCAGGACTTTGCAGGTAGGCTTCTGTCAATTCTGTGGCATTGAGGAAGGCGCCGTCGGCAATGCTCACCACTCTATAGGTACTGCCTTCCAAGGTCACCGTAGCTGGCACGGTGACGGTGGTGGGTTGCAGACCCTCCACCATGCCTATACACTGCGCAGCATGCGCCTGTCTGTCTACATAATAGCGCAGATCACCAGCGGTAAGCTTCGTTTCCTCGTCAAACGACCATTGTGCCTTTGCGACGAGGGCCGTCATCATGCACAAGGCCAACAGAATGCCTGTTTTACATCGTTGAGAAAGATTCATAGGGAAGTAGTTTTTAGTTAAGGAAGTGAAGGAAATAAAAGACGTGCAGCCGGATGAGCTCATCCGGCGCAACGATTACTGCCTTGAAGACAGAGAGATACGGCCTTCGGCACTGATCTTGGCCTGGCTCTGGGGTACATCGGCATCTGAGAGCTGCTTCAGCTGATTGATGACAGCACCCGAACGGTCTGTCCTAGGGCCGATGCCGCGTGTCTGGATAAAGGGGTATATTTGTCCGTCGAGGAACGCACCCGTCTGCTTGTCAATCTTTATCTTCACAATGGGTGCATAGCCCGAGATACCTGTCAGGCTGACGTTGTAGGGTGTGCAGAAGTTGCCCAGGCTGTAGGCGATGAAACGACCTTTGTACACCTCCATTGCACGTACCACATGCGGGCCGTGTCCGTAGACGACGTCGGCGCCGTGGTCAATGCAGAAATGTGCCAGCTGGCGCAGCGAGCCGCGGTTTTCGCCCAGGAAGGTCTCGCCGCCCTGCGGCAGATGGCTCTGCGTGCGTCCTTCGGCTCCGCCGTGGAAGGAGACGATGACGAGGTCGCACTCTTTCACCAATGCGTCGACGATGCGGCCCACTACGGTGAGGTCGGTATGCTTCAGCGTGTAGCCGTTGTGGCCGAAAGCACACAGGCCAATCTTCTTTCCGCCTCGCTCAATGACACATTTCTCCACACGGCCCTCGATGCCGCTGAACAGGATGCCCTGCTCGCGCAGGCACTGCTCTGTGCTCTCGATGCCCGTCTGTCCGAAGTCATTGGCGTGGTTGTTGGCCATGCTCATATAGTCGAAGCCCACCTCCTTCAGGCGCGGCGCAAAGCTGGTCGGTGTGCGGAAGGAATAGCTGTTGGGACCGGAGCCCTTCGTCGACTGTCCGCCATCACAAAGCGTTCCCTCAAGGTTGCCTACGGTCAGGTCGGCATTCTTGAGGATGTCCTTCGCGTCCTTGAACAGGTCCTTGCCATCGTTCTCGGGCAGCATACGGCTGGGATAGGTGGTGCCCATCATCACGTCGCCCACCATAGCGATGGTGAGGGTGTCTGTCTGCGCAGCTACGCTGCTAAATGATAAATGAAAAATGAAAAATGATAAACAAACCACTTTCATCCATTCTTTCCTGAGTGTCTTACTTGTCTTCTTCATTGTTTTATCATTTTTCATTTATCATTTTTCATTTAGGCCGCAGGCCGCACTATTCTTTCACGCGTCGTACACCGATGTAGCGGCGTTGGTAGTAGCCTTCTGTGCTCTTGCTGATCTTTATGCCCTCCTTGGTAGAGGCGTGGATAAAGGTAAAGGTGTCTGTCCCGGGATCATAGCTGAGGATGATGCCCACGTGGCCCACATTGCGGCCCGATCGTGGCGAGGTGAAGAACACCAGGTCGCCGGCTTGCATCTCGCTACGCTTGATCGGCGTGTTGATGGCATACTGCTCGCGTGAAGAGGCACCGATCCACACGTTGTTCTGGTGCTTGTACACATAGCTCGTGAAGCCCGAACAGTCAAAGGTCTTCGGTCCCTTCGAACCATAGACATAGCGCTTGCCGATGTGCGAGACAGCCTCCTGGAGGATGTTCTCAGTCATCAGCTCATCGTAGTTCATCGACCCACCGTCATTGCTGTAAAGGAAGTCATAGTTGTCTATCTCGTCGGCCCCCTCTTCACCAAGTGCAAAGAGTTCGTCCACCAGTTCATCTTTGTTGGCAGCCACCGTCTGTGCGGCAGCCGTCCCAGCCATCATCAGGGCTACAAAACCCATGAAAATCTTTCTCTTCATATCGCTATTAGGTAAACTAAAAAGACGCGACATCTCTGCCGCCAAAAATTTTTAACGGGTGCAAAGGTACGAAAAAAATAGCGGACAGCAGACAGGAGTTAGTATCTTTTGTCTACTTTTAACAGTAGCCAACGCTTATTTCTCAAAATGCTGATAGTCCTTCATCGTGCGCCAATGGCCGCCCCAGGTGAAGCCGTGCTCAATGAAGAGACGGTAGCACAGGTCGCCTTCCTCAATCTTATAGGGGAAGGACTTCGTGCGGTCTACATAGGGCAGGCTGTTGTCCGGCGACACCAGGCGCCGACCGCTGCGGTTGGTGCGTACATAGGGGTTGTATCGCGTGTTGATGTCTATGGCCATACCTCGGGCGTGCTTCGACAGTTTCTTCGTGCCCGACACCACACGGAAGCAGAAGCTGGACGAGTTGTTGTCGCGCATCGACAGCTCGTCATCGGCCTCGTAGTCGTCAATCAGGCGGATGCGCTCAATGGGGTAATGAGCCTCATAGAGCTTGCGGAAGATGTCGAGCAGGTCTTCGGCAATAGCCTTGTTGCACACCAGCTCGCCGTGCAGCACCGAGTCCTCGGCATTTCGGTGCAGCACACGCAGATGGCGCAAGTCGCTGCGCGGTGTGCTGCAGTTGGCGGGAAATGAGCGTCCCTGCATCTTCTGGAATAGAGAGTCGCTGATGGTTTCAATAGCGAAACCGTCGTCCTGTGCCTGCACCGACAGCAGTGCCAGGCATGCTATTATAAATAATGTAGTCCGTTTCATAATTGGGTGACTTTTACTGATTGGTGGTCGTCTGGGCTGCAAAAATACGAAGTTTTTTTCATTTTTCTCAAAAAAAACTGCCAAAATATTTGCACAATTCAAAAAAACAGCTTACCTTTGCACCCGCAAATCAGAAATGAGGCGCACTGCTTCAGTAGCTCAGTTGGTTAGAGCACCTGACTGTTAATCAGGGGGTCGTTGGTTCAAGCCCATCCTGAAGCGCAAGAATCCCAAGAGCAATCTTGGGATTTTTTGTGTATTTATGGCTTTCAACAACAACCCATGGCTCAGTAGATAATCAGTGGGGATAAGCATAAATCGATGATAGCCTATAGAGAAAGAATTTCTCATCTCTTATTCCCCTGAGTGCAGCTCTGAAAGCCTTGACTTTGGCATTGAAAGACTCAGCTGCAGCATTTGAA
>JAGAAJ010000132.1 GCA_017615355.1 Prevotella sp. | reverse complement strand
GCAGAGGTGCAGGAGCGCCTCATGCAGGTGCATGAGTTCCGACAGCTGATGGAAACGGCCACCGACTTCCCCTTGCAATATTTCTTCGACGTGCGCGAGGCTGTGACGCGCATCCGCATGGCGAACACCCACTTCGAGGAGGAGGAGCTCTTCGACCTGCGGCGCTCGCTGGAGACCATCGCCAACATTGTGAAGTATCTCAATGGAGGAGAGAGGAAAGAGGAGAGTGGAGAGGATGAGGCGACTTATCCTGCTCTGGCCCGGCTGGCACATGACGTGCCTGTCTTCCCCGCTATGATACGGCGCATCGACAGCATCATCGACAAATACGGACGCATCAAGGACGGCGCCACGATGACGCTGGCAGGCATCCGCCACGAGCTGCAGAAGACGGAGGGCAGCATCTCGCGTACCTTATATACGATCCTGCACGCTGCCCAGCGCGACGGCCTGGTGGACAAGGACGCAGCGCCGACGGTGCGCGACGGCCGACTGATGATTCCCGTGTCGCCGAGCGTGAAGCGTCGCATCAGCGGCATCGTGCACGACGAGAGTGCTACGGGCAAGACGGTGTTCATCGAGCCGACGGAGGTGGTGGAGGCCAACAACCGCATCCGCGAGCTGGAAGCCGAGGAGCGCCGCGAGATCATCCGCATCCTCACCGTGTTCAGCGACGAGGTGCGCCCCTACGTCAGCGACATTCTCGAGTCCTACCAGTTCCTCGGCGTCATCGACCTCATCCACGCCAAGGCCTCGCTGGCCGACCTGACGAAGGCGGTGGAGCCCGCGGTAAGGGAACAGCCGCACGTCGACTGGATACAGGCCGTGCACCCGCTGCTGGCCCTCGCGCTGGCGAAGCAGGAGAAGAAGGTGGTGCCGCTGGATATAAAATTAGACGTTATAACGGAATTACGTGATAACGATATAACGAGAAAAGAAAACAACGGTAGGCTCCTTATCATCTCCGGCCCGAACGCGGGCGGCAAGTCGGTGTGCCTGAAGACGGTGGGACTGCTGCAGTATATGCTGCAATGCGGCCTGAGCGTGCCGATGAGCGAGCGCTCCACCTGCGGCATCTTTACTAAACTGATGATCGACATCGGCGACGAGCAGAGCATCGAGGACGACCTGTCGACCTACTCCTCGCACCTGATGAACATGAAGCAGATGATACGCCACGCCGACGAGCACACGCTGCTGCTCATCGACGAGTTCGGCGGCGGCACGGAGCCCACCATCGGCGGCGCCATCGCCGAGGCGGTGCTGAAGCAGTTCTGGCAGAAGAAGGCCTTCGGCGTCATCACCACCCACTACCAGAATCTGAAGCACTTTGCCGACGGCCACGAAGGCGTGGTGAACGGCGCAATGCTCTACGACCGGGGTGAGATGCGCGCCCTCTTCCAGCTCAGCATCGGCCAGCCGGGCTCGAGCTTCGCCATCGAGATAGCCCGCAAGACGGGCCTGCCCGAGGAGGTGATCAACGACGCCAGCGACATCGTGGGCCGCGAATACATCCAGAGCGACAAATACCTGCAGGATATCGTGCGCGACAAGCGCTACTGGGAAGGCAAGCGTCAGACCATCCACCAGCATGAGAAACGGCTGGAGGCGAGAGGCGAGCATCTGGAAGCCAGCATCGAGGAGATAGAGCAGGAGCGCAAGGCCATCCTGCGGCGTGCGAAGGAGCAGGCCGAGGAGCTGCTGGCCTCTGCCAACAAGAGGATTGAGAACGCCATCCGCGAGATTCGCGAGCAGCAGGCCGAGAAGGAGGCCACACGCCGCATCCGCGAGGAGATGGAGCAGTTCAAGCAGGAGGTGGAAGGCATCGACACCCGTCAGAACGACGAGCTGATAGAGCGCAAGATGCGGCAGATAGAGGAGAGGAAGAAGAGGAAGGAGGAGAGAAGAAAAAATGAAGAATTAAGAATGAAGAATGAAGAATCGGCTACCGCCAAGCCTACACCTGCGGGAACTTCGGAAGGTAATTCTTCACTATCCACTCACCCCTCACCCCTACAAGAAGGCTCCACCGTGCGTATCAAGGGTCTCACCAGCATTGGCACGATAGAGAAGATTGAAGGCAAGCAGGCCGTGATTGTCTTCGGCAGTATGCGCACGAAGATGCGGCTGGACCGACTGGAGCCCGCGAAGGCACCTGTGAAGGAGCAGACGAAAACGGAGGAGCGCAATGCCCAGATAGCGGGCAGCTACGCCACCCTAGGCTCAGGCACGCGTGCCGCCATCGACTCGCGCAAGGCCAACTTCCATCAGGACTTAGACGTGCGTGGCATGCGTGGCGACGAGGCCATCCAGGCCGTCACCTATTTCATCGACGATGCCATCCTCGTGGGCATGAGCCGTGTGCGCATCCTGCACGGCACGGGCACGGGCATCCTGCGCCAGCTCATCCGCCAGTATCTGGCCACCGTGCCCAACGTCAGCCATTTTCGAGATGAGCACGTGCAGTTTGGCGGTGCTGGTATCACCGTCGTAGATATCGAGTAATTTGTTGAGGGGAATACTGACCCCACCCCTGCCCCTCCCCTACAAGGGAGGGGAGTCGCGGCATGGAGTTAAACGAGCTGAGCTTGCATCCGCTTGCCGAACTCCAAGCTGACACTATTATTGATGCTGCGGCAGACCTCGGCCGAGAACTGCTGGGCGCAGCTGATGAGCTGATCCCATTGCTGCTCGCTGAGGCCCTGCTCTATCTGCTCGCGGGTGATGCCGTAGCGGATGAGGCCGTAGGCGAAGCCGGCGTTGAAATTGTCGCCGGCGCCGATGGTGCTCACGGTGTCGCCATCGCTCTTCACCTCATAGCTCTTCTTCAGCCCGTTCTCGGCACGCAGCTCCACGGGCTTGGCACCCTGCGTACAGATGAAACGCTTGGTGTAGAAGGCAATCTGCGTGCGATAGATCACGTCGGGGTCGCTCTTGTGGAACATCACCTCGAAGTCCTCCGTCGAGCCACGCACGATGTCGGCATACTCCAGATTCTCGAGGATGTTGGGCGTGAGCTTCATCACCTCGTTCTTGTGCGAGGCACGGAAGTTGACATCGTAATAGAGGATGGCGCCGTGCTGGCGGGCGTAGTCGAGGAATCCCACCACCTGCGGACGGATGACGGGATTGACGGCATAATAAGAGCCGAAGAGCACGATGTCGTCGGGCTGGATGTCGGGGAAAGTGAACTCCAGGCGGTCGTTGGGATGATCCTTATAGAAGATGTACTCGGCATCGTTCTGCTCGTTGAGGAACGCCAGCGAGAGGGGCGACTTCGAGTCGGGATAGACATAGACGCTGCTGGCATCGACGCCATTCTCCTCGAGGCAGTCGAGGATGGTGCGACCCACGCGGTCGTTGCCTGTCTCGCTGATAAATGCGCACTTCACGCCCGAACGGCCCAATGAGATGATGCTGTTGAACACGGAGCCGCCAGGGATGGCGCCCACGGGCTGGTTGTTCTTGAAAATGATGTCGAGAACGGTCTCGCCAATGCCTATTACTTTGCGTGCCATATGATGAGTAGTATGACGCCAATAATGGCGATAATAAACGAAGTGAGGGCTCCGTAGAGCCACCACTTCTTATTGAATTTACGATGCTTATCCATGAGGAAGATGCGTTATCAGTCGTTGGATGAAAGCCTGTCAACAGCCCCTTAATGGCGCTCGCGACGCACAGAGACGCGTGCCGGCTGCGAACCGCTGCTGGACGTAGAGGTGGCACGCTCGCTGCGGCTGCTGCGCTCACGCTTCGGCTTGCGCGTAGCCTTGTCGGCCTTCACGTCGGCAGCGGCCAGGCTGTCGAGGCTGTCGCGACGGGCGGGATCGCCGAAGATATTCTGGCGGAAAGCCTCCAGCTCGGCCTCGATGCGGCGCTGCTCAGCACTATACTTCGTGCTGTCCTCGCCGGCAATCTGTGCCAGCGTCTTGCCCAGACGATTGGCGGTCTTGTAGATCTTTCCCTTGTATTTGTTCATCGTGAAATAGTCGTCGAGGTTCATCTGGGCAGCGTCGTTGATGTCGCTGATCTTGATGGACTGACGGCTGAGGTAGGGCTCCACGTCGCTGTACTTCACCCAGAAGAGCGGATACTTCGTGTTGTCGCCGAAGTCGTCGTCGCTCACCATCACAGGGCAGAAGGCGATGGGCTTGATGTGGAACGTGGTGTTGGCCTGGTCGTAGTAGGCGCACTCCTTCAGGTAGTACAGCTTCACCTGGGCGGAGGGGATGTCGCTGTTGTCCACCTTCACCTTTCCACCCTCCTCAGTATAGTAGATGCTGTAGTTGTCGAGGATGCCCTTCATGTCGACCTTCGCCGATGCCTCGAGCACCTCGTTGCCGTCGAGGTTGTACTCGTAGATGGGGATGTAGCCGTTCAGCGCCAGCTTGAAGACATACGTAAAGAGGTTCATGCGCTTTCCCTGCGGCTCCACGGGGTCGTAGAGGCCGGCGTTCTCCTCCTGCGTGAGGTCAATCTCACGATAGATGTCGCGACGCCACACCACATCCTCGGGCATATCGAGCGCCGTAGGATACTGGATTCTCATGCGCTGCGTCATACCGCCCTGCTGCGTATTCTGCTGCGTGCGTGGCTGCGAGGCCGGCTGTTGGATGCGCATCTGTACGCCTGGTTCCGTGCGCGGCTGAGCACCCTGCTGCAGCACCGGCTGCTGTTGTGTGCGACGCTGGCGCGGCTGGGCCAAAGCGGTCCCTGCCATCAGGGTTATCATCGTCAATAACAAGATTCTTTTCATCGCTATTTAGGCTTTTTAATTTACTTTTATTTCCATTGCGGCCTGCAGGGTGCGCTCGATGCCGTCAGGACCGACAGCCACGACACTCGAGATGTAGAAGCGGCGACCGCGGGAGAGCTTGCGAATCTGGTCCTTCTGCGCTGCCGAGAAATGGGAGCCCTCGCTGTTGATGGGCTTCGCATTACCCATGTTGTCGAAGAACACGGTTTGGAACGACTGCACGCGGAAGCCGATGTCGAGGATGCCGTCGTCGATGGCAGCGCCAATGTTCTCAGCTGCCATCAGACTGCCCTTTGACATATTGCCACCCTTGAAGCGTGAGGGATTGCCAGCCTCGTCGGTGATGTCGATGTAGGGCGTAGGATCGGGCAGCTTACGCACACGGAAGGTGAATGTGCCCATCGTCTGCGGACGGCCTGTGTTCGTAGAGGTGACGGTGATGACGGCATCCTGTCCGATCCTCGAGGGATGGGCGATGTACTTGCCGGCGCCGTTGGGCGTCAGCGTGCCGTTGGTCATCGAGGCCGAAATCTTATTCAGGGGTACACCAGGCACCGACACGCTGATGGGGTTCGAGTAGCCGGCGTAGAGCATACGGGTGAGGTCGGCGCTGACGGTGGCCGAGGGCTCCACCACAGTATATTTCTGCGAGAAGTCGCGGCGGATGGGGTCGCCGTTGCCGTTGATGGTCTGGATATAGCCGGAGAGCGTGAAGTCACCCGTGCGGTTGCACACCGTCTCGTAGACATTGTCGGGCAGCTCCACCTTGCGGTCGCCGATGTAGATCTCAGGCACCTGCGTGGTGTCGATGGCAGCCATCACGATACGGGCCGAGAAGCGGTCACCCTGCACGATGGTCTGCGAGTTTGGGATGACGAAGGCGTCGAGCAAGTTGACGCGGATATCCTTCACGTCGATGTTCTGCACCAGCGTGTGGAGCACCTCTTTCTCAGCGTTGCGCACGTCGTTCTGCAGCTTCGTCAGCATCGTGACGGCAGCTACGGCGGGCATCGCCTCAAACATGTATTCCTGCCAGTTCTTGCCCAAGATGCCACTAGGCACCTCGGTGGTGAGGTCGCTGGCGATGTGCTGGCGCTTCACCGTGTCAGTCACCATAGCGAGGATGCCCTCGCGGTAGGTGTCGATGGCTTTCTTCAGCTCCTCGCCGCGTCCGCGTCCAGGGGCGAGCATGATCTGATTGGCGGCCTCCAGGTCTTCCTTGTTCTGCAGGCTGTCGGCATTGCCGTTCTCGCCGTCGGCTTCACGGGCGATGGCCGTCTTCAGCTCAGCAGCGAGGCTGTAGAGCTTCTGGCTCATCTCCTTCACCTGCATGGCCTTGTCGTACCACTCCTTCACCTTCTGCGGATTGGCCGCCATCTGCTGCTCAAAGTTATCGTAGATGACCTGATTCTCCTGCGTGGCGTTCTCGGTGGTGCGGTTGAGGCTTTCCTGCACGATAGCAAAGCCGTTGAGCACCTCGTTGGAGACGTTCAATGCCAGCATAGCCATCAACACGACGTACATCAGGTTGATCATCTTCTGGCGCGGAGAGATGGGTCTTTTCCTAATTGCCATTGTTGTTCATTTTAGGCATGTTCACCGTCATTGCCTCAATCATGCGGGTGTAGATCTTATTCAGCTCGGCAATCTGCTCAGCCATACGCTTCGACTGCTCGTTGATCTGGTCGATGGTGCCAATCTGCTGGCTGGCACCCTTCAGCTGCATCTCGTAGACCTTGCAGATGCCGGTAAGCGTGCGGTTGAGGTTCTCCATCTCCTCGCTGTCGCGGGTGAGGCGCTCGCTCTGCTCCGACACCTTCTTCAGCGTCTCGGTGAGGCTCTTCAACTGCTCCACGTAGTTCTGCGTGGCCTCCTCCATCTCCTCAGGATCGATGTCGGGCAGCTCAGGCTGAGTGGGAATAGCACCCACGACGCCACCCACGATGCCACCGGTAACGGGAACGGCACCTGTTGCAGCAACCTGCTGCTCGCCTACTGCAGGCTGTTCGCCATCAGGCAGCGCATCGCCGTCGAGGACAGCAGGGCCATAGCCTCCGCCACCACCAATGATGATAGTGCCGCCACCTGTGCCACCAGAGATTCCACTCTCTACGGAGATGCCGGAAACGCCGGATTCTACGAGGGCGGCTTCCTCGCCTTCCTCTCCTTCTACCACAACATGTGTAGGCAGCTCCTTGCCGTCTTCCGTCTTGTCGAAGGGACGGTCGAAGCCGGCGATGAAGAACACCAGCACCTCAGTACCCATACCCAGGAAGAGCATGGTGTTGGCGCCTGGCAGGTGGGTGAGCTTGAAGAGCGCACCAAGGATGACGATAGATGCACCCCAGCTGTAGGCGTAGTTCATAAACGTCTGCCCAGGCACGCTGTCGAGCCATTTCTGCAGGCGATAGATGGGATTGAATTTGCTGTATTTGGTCATAGCTTCGTTATTTCATTTTTTTCGTAATCACGTGATAACGTTATTTCGTTATTACGGCATTATTTCCTTGTCTTCTTGGCCGATGCCTTTGTCTGTTTGACGGGCTTAGCCTTCTCGCTGGTGGTGTTGGCCAGGCTGCGGACACAGCGGAAACCGATAAAGGAACGCGGCTGGTTCTGATACTCGCTGCTGCGCCAGGCCGAGCGGATATAGCTCTCGGGATCCTTCCACGAGCCGCCACGCACACTCTTCTTCTTCAGTCGGTAGGGGTCTTCCTTGGCGGCGTTGTATTTCAGCTGCGGGTTGATGTCGTTCATCGCGTCGACGCCCGCCTCAGTATAGATGGTCGAGGTCCATTCGGCCACGTTGCCCGCCATATCGAAGAGCCCGTTGCTGTTGGCGCTATAGATGCCCACCTTCGACGTGATGAGGTTGCCGTCCTTCGTGTAGTTGCCGTCGTCGGGCTTGAAGTTGGCGAAGAAACATCCCTTGCCCGAGGCCACGTCCTCATTCTCCCAGGGGAACTCGTTCTGGTTCTTGCCGCGTGCGGCATATTCCCATTCAGCCTCGGTCGGCAGGCGATAGCGCTGCACGAAGCGTGCGGCAGGGCCGAGTCCCTTCAGCAGATACTCCGTACGCCAGGCACAGAAGGCGTTGGCCTGTTCCCACGTGACACCCACCACGGGATAGTCGTTGTAGGCGGCGTTGGAGAAATAGTTGCGCATATACATCTCGTTGTCGGCGTTGGGGAAGTCGTTCACCCAGCACGTGGTGTCGGGATATATATTAACAATGTACGTGTTGAGGAAATCCCAGGGACCGGTCAGCTCGCGGTTGATGGTCTCGCGGTGAATCTTTCCCTCATCGTCAATGTAGGCGGTATCCTTCGAAATCCACACCTTCTCATCGGGATTGACGGTGATGTCGGTATTCAGATTGCGTTCCTCAGGATTGAGACGGTTGCGGCGCAAGGCGGCCTCCGTATAGTCGTAGATCTCGTAGCGGTAGTTCATCTGACTGGCGTCGAGCATCTTCTCTCCCGTCACGGGGTTGGTGACGTAGACGCTCTCCAAAGCACGCTGCTCGTCCTCATTGGGCTTGCGAGGCAGGGCTTTCTTCCAGTTCAGGTAGGGCTTGATGGGCTCGCCGTCCTTGTCCTCCTCAATCTTGTAGCTCTCATCGCCGCCGTAGTTGGGATCGGCCAGGCGCTCGCGGATGATGCTGTCGCGCACATAGCCCACAAACTGGCGGTACTCGGAGTTGGTGATTTCGGTGTCGTCCATCCAGAATCCCTCCACGCTGATGTCGCGGGTGGGTGTCTGGCGTCCCCACAGCGAGTCGTTCTTCTCCATACCCATCTTCAGGTGTCCACGCTTGATGAGCACCATACCATAAGGGGCAGGCTCTGCAAACGAGCGTCCGGTGGAGCCTGTCAGCTCTCCACCATTCGCCATCGTCTCCTTGCCTCCAAAGCAACTGGCCATTGCCATGATGGCTATGGCGCAGATCGCTATGATAAGTTTTTTCTTCATATCTTATAATATTCTGACACTCTGGTGCCTGTTTCTTCCCTTTTTAAAGAGGTTGACGTCTGTCTGATAGCCCATGAAGAGCTCGTGCGAACCGTAGCCCAAGCCGATGCCGTTGGTGAAGGCCTCATAGCTGTAACCCAGTGTGATGCCGTGAAAGATGCCTCCCAAGAACACCGTCACTGAGTTGGAGGGGCTGTAGCCCACGCCCGCGTACATCATCTTTTCCTCGTGCGTATAGGTGAGGCGCGTGGTAAAGTCAGCGCGATGACTGATACCGTCGCTTTGTCCGAGTACGGAGGGCTGTATCGATAATAACGGGTTTTTCAACCGAATATTGCATCCGGCATTCAAATAATACGACATGGGTACCTTGATCTGGTTGGTCTGACCCAGTTCCACAGTAGGTGCTGTGAGGTGCTGGACAGACGCGCCGACGTACCAGTTTTTGCGTTGATAATAGAGTCCGGCACCCAGATCCAGCGAGCTGCCCTCCACCTCCGAAGTGGAAAAGGCGGGGTCGCTGCTCTGCTCCACCTCAAGCTTGGAGCCGTCGAATTTCTCGCTGAGCATTCCGCCCTGAATACCCACGGACAACGTACCGCCAAAGAGTTTCTGCTTGTAGGCATACTGCACAGCAACGTTGTTGTGGGTGAAGAGGCCGATGGCATCGCTCATAAAGCGCACACCCACGCCATGATAGGCACCCAGCAGATAGAACGGCATATCGCCTACGGAGAACATCGTCTTGGGGTTGTGGTCAAAGCCCAGCAAAGACATCGAGTAGGTGGCGTTGATGTTGATTTTGTCCTGTTTACCCACGGCGGCAGGGTTATATGCCGTCTGTATCGCCCAGTAATGACTGAGCGACGGGTCGTACTGCGCACGGGCCTCGTAGCAGGCCACAAACAGGACGGCCAAAATCAGCAGACTTCGCCTTAACACGCTATTATAACGTTTCTCTCGGGGTTTTATTATACATCGATGCCTACTTGTGACTTTTTTTCTATCATTCTGCACTTTTTGCCTACAAAATGTATAGAAATCGGAGAAATCTTTGTACTTTTGCACGCAAATTATCAACCAGACAGAATATGGAAGACCAACTGAAACAGATAGGCGAGCGTCTGCGCGGACTGCGCGACGTGCTTGATGTGCCCGTTGAGGAGATGGCTGAAACCATCGGCATCGATGTGGAGAAGTATGAGAAAATAGAGAAGGGCGAGGTGGATATCACGATCTCCAACCTGATGAAGATAGCCCATAAATACGGTATCTCTGCCGAGGAGCTGATGTTTGCAGAAGCACCCCATATGAAGGGTTATTTCGTTGTCAGGAAAGGACAGGGCATGAGCGTGGAGCGCACAAAAGCCTACAAATACCAGAGCCTCGTCTCAGGTTTCGTCAACCACAAGGCCGACGTCTTCATCGTCACCGTCGAGCCCAAGCCTGGCGCACGCACCATCTACAAGAACTCGCACCCGGGGCAGGAGTTCAACCTCGTGCTCGAAGGCAGCATGGAGCTCTACATCGGAGGCAAGACCATCGTACTTGAGGAGGGTGACAGCATCTATTTCGACTCCACGAAGCCGCACGGGATGCTCGCCGTGGGTGACAAACCCGTGAAATTCTTGGCATTTACAGTAGAATAGACTAGACTTATGGTAGAAAGATTTCTGAAGAAGACGCACTTTGAATCCGTCGAGGACTACAACAAAAACTTAGAGTACATCATTCCCGAAAACTTCAACTTCGCCTACGACGTGATGGACGTGTGGGCCGAGGAGAAGCCCAACGGACTGGCCCTGCTTTGGACCAACGATCAGGGCGAGGAGATTCGCACCACTTTCGCCGAACTGAAAGAGCAGTCCGACCAGGCTGCCGCCTACCTCATGTCGCTGGGCATCGGCAAGAACGATCCTGTGATGCTCATCCTGAAGCGCCGCTACGAGTGGTGGGTCATCATGCTGGCCCTGCACAAGATAGGAGCCATCGTCATTCCTGCCACACACATGCTGACGAAGAAGGACATTATCTATCGGAATACGCGCGCAAGCGTGAAGGCCATCATTTGTGTAGATGATGCCTACGTGACTGAGCAGATCAAGCTGGCAATGGCCGACAGTCCTACGGTGAAGGTCTATATCACCGTCACTGACCACGGCAAGCCCATCCCTGAGGGTTTCCGCGACTGGCAGTCGGAGTGGCGCAACGCCCCCAAGTTCGTGCGTCCTGCCTTCGTCAACGAAAACGACGACACCATGCTGATGTACTTCACCTCTGGCACCAGTGGCGAGCCGAAGATGGTGGCCCACGACTACCTCTACGCGATGGGACACCTGACGACGGGTGTGTTCTGGCACAACCTGCATGAGGGCTCTCTGCACCTCACCGTAGCCGATACGGGCTGGGGAAAGGCCGTCTGGGGAAAATTCTACGGTCAGTGGTTCGCCGGCGCTACGGTCTTCGTCTTCGACCACGAGAAATTCAATGCTGACACGCTGCTGCGCCAGATAGAGAAATACAAGGTGACGAGCTTCTGCGCGCCGCCCACCATCTACCGCTTTATGATTCGCGAAGACCTGTCGAAGTACGACCTCTCGTCACTCGAATACTGCACCACGGCTGGCGAGGCTCTGAATCCCGCCGTCTTCGACAAACTCAAGGAACTGATCGGCCTCAATATCATGGAAGGCTTCGGTCAGACGGAGACGACGATGAGTTTGGGTACCTTCCCCTGGATGACACCGAAGCCCGGTTCGATGGGTATGCCCAATGCACAGTACAACATCGATTTGCTGCGCGCTGACGGTACGCCTTGCGAGGACGGCGAAAAAGGAGAAATCGTCATCAGGGTAGGCGACCGCAAGCCTCTCGGCCTGTTCAAATATTACTACCGCGACGAGGAGCTGACACGCGAGGCCTGGCACGATGGCATCTACCACACAGGTGATATGGCGTGGCGCGACGAGGACGGCTACTACTGGTTTGAAGGTCGCATAGATGATGTCATCAAGAGCTCAGGCTACCGCATCGGCCCATTCGAGGTGGAGAGCGCGCTGATGACTCACCCCGCTGTGGTGGAATGTGCCATCACGGGTGTTCCTGACGACATTCGCGGTATGGTGGTGAAAGCCACTGTCGTACTCGGTAAGGAGTGGAAGGACAAGGCCGGCGACGACCTCGTCAAGGAGTTGCAACAGCACGTCAAGAAAGTGACGGCACCCTACAAATACCCGCGCATCGTGGAATTCGTCGATGAATTGCCGAAGACCATCAGCGGAAAAATCCGCCGTGTTGAGATTCGTAAGAAAGATGCGGGCAAGTAATGTCAGCGGGAAGTCAAATCGCGGATGGATGCTTCGGAATTCTTTGACATCTGCGTCGAGCTAATTAGCGGAGAGCCGTCAGCTGACGCCACCAGGCGCCTGCATGAGGTGCTTAAACTATGCTGTGCCGAAGGTTGCCGCCGTCAGGGCGGTGCCTTCGGCAATTTGTTTGCACAGGTAGATTATCTGTGCAAGCAGTTAGGCTTGACGCCCGCCCAAACCCACGACCTGCAGGACGCGCGCCGCCACACCAACGCCAGTGAGCCAATCGGTTCTGCCGACTGGAAATACGACGTGAAGGCAGTAGCGCGCCTCATCTCCGCTGTCTTCGCCACCGACATCCCGTCAAAGCTGGTTCCTTTGTTGCCTGCAGGAGAAAGACAGCGCGAACATGGTCATCGCATCAACAAGGACTATGTGCGATGCATCGTCAGCCACGTTGATGCCAACGTCATCCTGGCCGACACCTCCGACGGCCCCATCACCATCGACTATCGCGATACCACGCAGGGACGCGACTTCGCCTATCTGCAGAAAGTGCTCCGTCCTGGGATGCAACTCAACCTGCTAGACAACGCCCTCTCGCCGGAGCCATCTCCCAAGGAGAACGGAGAAAGCCACATCATCATTCCTGGTGTCGTCATCGTGGAACCCGACTTCCTCATCGACATCTCATCATTAGCATCTTGCTTTACCGATTACGGCCACCACACGCTACTGTACACCGTCAACAGACTGAAGGCAAAGCCAAACTCACAAGCTACGCTGCTGGGTAACTTCGCTGGCACCGCCCTCGACGATGTCATCAGTCGCGGCGGCGAGGCCACGCTGGCCGACTCGCTGCAACGAAGTTTCCGCGAACAGGCCCTATGTTTCTGTGCCTGCGAAGACTTCAACCCTGAGACCTTCCGCGAGCAGGCCGCAGAGCAGATGCAGAATATCAGAGGAGCTGTGGATGTGTTGAACCTCAAGCGTAACGAAACCCTGCTCGAGGCCTCTTTCGTTTGCGAGCGCTTGGGATTACAGGGCCGTGTCGACTTGATGACCACATCACTCACCTCCCACCCTTCACCCCTGACCACTATCCTCGTTGAGCAGAAGTCGGGCCGCAACAGGAAGATTGAGTACCAAAGTCACGACAGTCACGGTCTGCAGTTGGAGAGTCACTACGTCCAGCTGCTGTTGTATTACGGTGTGCTGCGCTATAATTTCGGACTCAGCGACAGACAGGTAGACATCCGTCTGCTCTACTCACGCTACCCCGCCGCACAGGGACTGCTCACCGTCAACTACTATCGCACCCTTTTGCGCGAAGCCTTGAAACTGCGCAATCAGATTGTTGCTACCGAATTGCTCATCGCACGCGACGGTTTCCAACGCATTCTGCCATTGCTCAATGCCGACGTCATCTATCAGGGTGTCGCACGCGACGGTTTCTTCCACCACTATATCCAGCCCCAAATAGATCTGCTCACCTCCAACCTCTCACATCTCACCTCCATAGAGCGGGCCTACGTGGAACGTATGCTCACGTTTGTCTATCGTGAGCAGCGGGCACAGAAGGTGGGTAGCAGCGAGACGAGCCTGCACCACTCAGGCGGCTGTACTGCCGACTTGTGGCAGATGTCGCTGCAGGAGAAGATAGAGACGGGAAATATCATCTTAGCAACCTCACCCCCTACCCCTCTCCAGAATGAGAGGGGAGCAACCACACTCAGTCTTCAGTACAATTCACACCCCTCTTCCTTTGGAGAGGAGCAGATGGTGAGGCCTTTGAACTTCCGCCCAGGCGATTTGGTCTACCTCTACAGCTTTACTGACGAGCCCGACGTATGCCGCAGCATTCTCTTTAAGGGCACCTTGCAGCGACTGGACGGCGAGGAGGCCGTCGTTGTGCTCAACGACAGTCAGCCCGAAGCCCTTTTCAACGCTGGCGAAGGACGTCGCTGGGCCATCGAGCACGGCGGAAGCGACACCTGCAGCGCCGACATCCGTGCGCTCTATGCCTTCGTCACCGCCGACAAACGCCGCAAGGACCTGCTTTTAGGACTGCGTGCTCCTGAGGCCGACACGTCGCAGGTACTCTCACGCAGCTATCATCCCGACTACGATGACGTGCTGCTGAAGGTGAAACAGGCCCGTGACTATTTCATGCTGGTCGGCCCGCCAGGAACGGGCAAGACCTCGATGGCGCTGAGATTCATGGTGGAGGAAGAATTACAGACCTCACCTGTCAGCAACGTTCTCCTTGCCGCCTACACCAATCGCGCCGTAGACGAAATCTGCGCCATGTTGACCACTCTCCCCTCCTTGGGAGGGGCAGGGGGAGGCTCCTTTCTGCGCATAGGCAAGGCCGCCTCGTGCGACGCACGCTTCCACGACCACCTTTTAGACACGGCGCTGGCTGACACACGCCACCTCGACGATGCCCGCCAACTCATCAGCCGCACGCCCATCATCGTCAGCACCACATCAATGCTGCAGGCACAACCTTGGATACTGCAGCTGAAACATTTCTCGCTGGCCATCATCGACGAGGCCTCGCAGATACTTGAGCCGTCGCTAATCGGTTTGCTGAGCAGCGCATCGGTGGAACGCTTCGTCCTCGTGGGTGATTACAAGCAGTTGCCCGCCGTAGTGCAACAGCCACCCGAGCAGAGCGTGGTCACAGAGCCGTGTCTGCGCGATATCGGACTGGAAGATTGTCGGCAGAGTCTCTTTGAACGTTTCCTGCGTTGGGAACATCGCCAAGGGCGCACGCAGTTTACAGGCGTGCTGCACTCACATGGCCGTATGCACCCCGACGTAGCATCCTTCCCCTTGCAGCATTTTTATCAGGAAGAGCAGTTGCATGCTGTGCCCCTGCCTCATCAGCAGGAGACGGCCATCGACTATGATTTGCCTGCTGAGGATGCCCTCGACGAGCTGTTGAAGACTCGTCGTGTGCTATTCCTCGCCAATGAGGCTTGTGAGTCTCATAAGACTAATGAACCCGATGCTGAGGCCCAGCTCGTGGCCGACCTACTGCGCCGCATCTACCGCTTCACGAAAGACCACTTCGACCCTACGAAGACTGTAGGCGTCATCGTACCCTACCGTCGGCAGATAGCCCTCATCCGTCAGGCGATTTCCCACCCCTCTACTCTCACTTTCCCTCTCTCGGACATCACCATCGACACGGTGGAACGTTTCCAAGGAAGCCAGCGCGATGTCATCATCTATGCCCTCGGCGTCAGTCATCGCTATCAGCTCGACTTCCTCACCGCCACGACCTTCACTGATGCCAATGGCACAGCTATCGACCGCAAGCTGAACGTAGCCCTCACGCGCGCACGCAAACAAATGATAATCGTAGGACAGCCGGATATTCTCAACCATGTGCCACTCTTCCGCCAGCTCATCAGCGACTACGCGATGCCCTTTTCTGCCAAGAAATTTGCACGTATCGCAGAAAAAACGTAATTTTGCAACCGAATAAAAACGTCAATGGAAAAAAGAATAGTCATCAAGGTGGGCAGCAACGTGCTCACACGTGCAGACGGCAAGTTGGACGTGACGCGTATGTCGGCCATCGTCGACCAGGTGGCATGGTTGCGCCGTCATGGTTACGAAGTGATCCTTGTTTCAAGCGGTGCTGTGGCTTGCGGACGACGTGAGCTGCAAGTGGAACACGAATTAGACTCCGTAGAACAGCGACAGCTCTTCAGCGCCCTCGGGCAGGTGAAGCTCGTAGGCCTTTACTACGACCTTTTCCGCGAATATGGCATCCATGTAGGCCAGGTACTCACCATGAAGGAGAACTTCCAGCCCGGCGAGCAGTACCGCAACCAAAGAGCCTGTATGACGGTGATGCTGGAGAACGACGTGCTGCCCATCGTCAACGAGAACGACACGGTCAGCGTGACTGAGCTGATGTTCACCGATAACGACGAGCTCTCAGGCCTCATCGCACAGATGATGCAGGCCGGCACACTCATCTTGCTGTCGAATATCGACGGCATCTACGACGGTCACCCCGACAACCCTGCTTCTCACCTCATCCCACAGGTGGAGCCCGGCAGCGACCTCTCACAATACATCAAAGAGGAGAAGAGCGCCTTCGGCCGCGGCGGCATGCATTCAAAGTATACCACCGCTCAAAAGGTGCAGCAGGCCGGCATCCGTGTCATCATCGCCAATGGTGAACGCGACAATATCCTTGTCAATCTGATAGAGCACAAAGACGAAACCCCACACACAGAATTCATACCATGCAACTAAAAGAGACTTTTGAACGAGTAAAGCGAGCCAGCCGAGAACTGGCGTTGCTTAGCGACAAACAGCGCAATGACATTCTCAACGCTGTGGCCGACGCCATCGTCAATCATAAGGAGCGCATCCTGAAAGCCAATGGCGAGGATTTGGCAAAGATGGACAAGGCCAACCCGCTGTACGACCGCCTGCAGCTGACGGAAAAGCGTCTGGAAGACATCGCCGCCGATATGCGCAACGTGGCAACGTTGCCCACTCCCCTAGGACACATCACCAAACAGAAGACCCTGCCCAACGGCCTGCGTCTGTGCCGAGTCAGCGTGCCATTCGGCGTTATCGGTATGATCTACGAGGCACGGCCCAACGTCACCTTTGACGTTTTCTCCCTCTGTTTCAAGAGCGGCAACGCCTGTGTGCTGAAAGGCGGCAAGGATGCCGACTGCTCGAACCGCGAGGAGGTGGCAATCATCCATGAAATCTTAGAGAAATACGGCGTCAATCCTGATGTCGTCGCCCTGTTGCCTGCCACCCATGAGGCTACTGGCGAGATGCTCAACGCCGTGGGCTACGTCGACCTCTGCATCCCCCGCGGCGGCAGGAAGCTCATCGACTTCGTTCGCGACACCGCCCGCATCCCCGTCATCGAGACCGGTGCCGGTGTGGTTCATGTGTATTTCGACAAGGATGGCGATTTGGAGAAGGGCCGCGCTATTATCAACAATGCCAAGACACGCCGTGTATCGGTGTGCAACGCCCTCGACACCCTGCTCATCCACAAGGATCGCGAGTCGGACCTTCCCCAACTGCTGGCTCCGATGGAGGGGAAGGTGGAGTTCTTCTTCAACGACGAGAGCCGCTACGACACAGAGTTCATGGACTACAAGATGAATGTGGTCACCGTCGCTTCGCTCGACGAGGCCCTGGCTCACATCGACCGGCACGGCTCCGGCCACAGCGAGGCCATCGTCACAGAGAACGAGCAAGCGGCCCGCAAATTCCAGGCTCATGTCGATGCTGCCTGTGTCTACTGGAACGCGCCCACCTCCTTTACCGACGGTGCCCAGTTCGGCCTTGGTGCCGAGATTGGCATCAGCACGCAGAAGCTTGGTCCGCGCGGCCCTATGGCTTTGGAAGAGATTACCACCTACAAGTGGCTCATCGAGGGCGAAGGCCAGACAAGGCCATAGAATGAAGAGTGAAAAATGAAGAATGAAGAATTTGCTGCCGCCCGGCAATAATCATAAAGTTCAAATTTCAAAGAATATGAAGAGTTTTATCAATGTGAACGATATCGGCCCGTTGGAAAAGGCCCTGGCCGAGGCATTCGAGATTAAGAACGACCGTTACAAGTATCAGCATCTAGGCAAGAACAAGACCCTGATGATGATTTTCTTCAACAACTCTTTGCGCACCCGCCTGTCAACCCAGAAGGCAGCGATGAACCTGGGCATGAACGTCATCGTGCTCGATGTCAACGCTGGCGCCTGGAAGCTGGAGACCGAGCGCGGCGTCATCATGGACGGCGACAAGAGCGAGCACCTGCTGGAGGCCATCCCCGTGATGGGCTGCTACTGCGACCTCATCGGCGTCCGCAGCTTTGCAGGCCTCACCGACCGCGACTACGACTATGCCGAGACGGTGCTGCAGCAGTTTATCAAATACAGCGGCCGTCCCGTCTTCGCTATGGAGACGGCTACCGTGCATCCCCTCCAGGCATTTGCCGACCTCATCACTATCGAGGAGCACAAGGCCACGAAGCGTCCAAAGGTCGTTCTTACCTGGGCTCCGCATTGCCGCGCCCTGCCGCAGGCCGTGCCAAACAGCTTCGCAGAGTGGATGAACGCCGCAGACGTCGACCTGGTCATCACCCATCCGAAAGGCTACGAGCTCGACCCGCAGTTTGTGGGTGACGCCATCGTGGAGTACGACCAGAGGAAAGCCTTCGAGGGTGCCGACTTCATCTATGCGAAAAACTGGTCGAACCCGGGCGTGACGAATCCTGCCGACTACGGCAAGATCACCTGCGAAGACCGTTCGTGGACGGTTGACACCGAGCACATGTCGTGGACAAAAAACGGCAAGTTTATGCATTGCCTGCCCGTGCGCCGCAACCTCATCGTTACCGACGACGTCATCGAATCGCCCAACAGCTTGGTCATTCCTGAGGCCGCCAACCGCGAAATCAGCTGCTCCGTTGTACTTAAAAGAATGTTAGAGGCGCTATAAGATATGGATATTCTTCCTCTTTGGGCGTGGATCCTGTTCTACGTACTGGTGTTTATCATGCTGATTGCCGACCTGAAGATGTTCGGCAAGAAAGGCCAGCACGAGGTGGGTGTAAAGGAGGCGCTGAAGATGACCGCCGTGTGGATTGGCGTGTCGCTCGTGTTCTGCGCCGGCATCTACTTCCTCTATCCAGAAGAGCCGCATGAGAAGGCGATGGAGTTTCTGGCGGGCTACTTGATAGAGAAGTCGCTGTCGATGGACAACCTCTTCGTCTTCCTCATGCTCTTCTCCTATTTCGCCATCAAGAGGAAATACCAGCACGAGGTGCTCTTCTGGGGCATCTTCGGCGCGTTGGTGCTGCGCAGCGTGTTTATCTTCGCCGGCGCCGCTATGGTGGAGCGCTTCGAGTGGATACTTGGCCTCTTCGGCCTGTTCCTGCTCTACACCGGCTCAAAGATGTTCACCCACGACGAGGAGGCACAGACCGACCCAGGCAACAACTTCATCGTCAAGCTCTTTAAGCGATTCTTCCCCGTCACCGACAAGATGCACGAGGACAAGTTCTTCGTCTTGGAGGAAAGTGGAAAGAGGAAAGAGGAAGGAGGAAAGAAACTGCGTCGTGTGGCCACGCCATTGTTCATCGCGCTGATAGTCATCGAGACTACCGATGTGGCCTTCGCCGTGGATAGCATCCCCGCCGTGTTCTCCGTGAGCCGCGACCCATTCATCGTGCTGACGTCGAATATCTTCGCCATCCTCGGTCTGCGAGCCCTTTACTTCGCCCTCGCCGCCGTGGCCAAGTATTTCACCTATCTGAAATACGGTCTGGGCATCATCCTCATCTTCGTAGGCATCAAGATGCTGCTGGCCATGAACGAGTACATCAACCAGATTGGCTCGTGGCTGGGCCTCGACCTGAACATGCCCCACATCGAGGTGCCCACGCCGCTGTCGCTGGCCATCATCTTCGGCTTGCTGGTGCTGTCGATGGGCTTGTCCGTGCTGGTATCAAAGAAGAAGGAGAAAGCGCAGCAATAAATCCCTACTTAGAGGGTCACATATTCAAAAAGGTCAAAACGGGTATAGCCCATGACCCCGAGCTGATGGCGGCTGCTTTGGCGGTCGCCATCATTGTTATAGTCCTTGATAAGGGGCAGGCGGAGAGTGATACGCTCCTGCAGATGCCTGTCGGCCAAGAGACGAAGATTCTGCTGAACAAGGGCAGGAGTGCCGCCCGTGTAGCGGTGGTAGATGTCGGGATTCATGTCCTTCACATCTATATAATAATGATGTACGTAGGGGATGACGGCCTCAAGTCGCTCACTCGGCACGTTGAGCGACGACTCCAAATAGATATGCCACTCCTTCGGGCAGAGCTGACAGAATTGTACAATGAAATCGCTGTAGAGCAGGGGCTCACCGCCGCCAAAGCAGACGCCGCCATCTGTAGCAAGAAAATAGAGGTTGTCCTTCATCAGCTCGTCTACCAGCTCCTCGGGCGTTATCCATTGACTAATGCCTTCCGGCTCCCAGCATTGGCGGTTCAGACAATAGCGGCAACGCAAAGGACAGCCATGAAAGGCCACCAGCGTAGTGACACCCTCTCCATCGACGGTGAGCCGATGGCGGGCGATGGCTATGAGCGGAGCCTTCACTCAAGGTTGAGTGTGATAGGTGAACTCGATGGGCATGGTATACTTGGTATCCACCGCCTGGCCGAGCTGTTTGCCGGGATGCCATTTAGGCATTGCATTCACCAAACGCAGGGTTTCCTTATCATAAGCCGGACTAAGTGATCTTACCACTTTCGCATTGCTGATCGAGCCGTCTTTTCCTACATTGAAGCTGACAACAACTCGGCCTTGGACACATTCCCCGTCGGGATATCGGATGTTGGCTTTCAGATATTCCTGCAGAGCTGTTTTACCCCCACGGAAATGGGCGGATTCCTCTACGACGCCATCCAGCACCGTTTCGTTGGCTTTTACAGGCTGGATGCTGTCAACGGTAGTTACAAGCTGTTTGCCTGTCAGCTGTTCTTGTGTGCTGTCATTGGCCATGACTGACGGGTCATTTGGCATCACGGGGATGCCGGCAAGGGGCGGCTGGAAAACCCTGACGATGCCGCAGCTTGCCAGCGAAGCCATACCGGCGGCGATACCGACTACAGCCACCTTCTTTCCCAGGCGGCTGCGTTTGCTGAGCTCGCCTTCCAGATAGCGCACCTCAGCCTCGCAGGCAGGGCAGGTGCCGGCGCAGTCGCCTTCGTGGGTGCACTCAACCGGTTCGTACTCTATCTCATTGGCCTCAGCTATCTGCTTGCGGATAGCCTTCAGCGTGTTGCAAGTGTGCTGTCCTTGTTTCATGGTTGGTCGTTTGGGGGATTGGGCGTTTGGTCGTTTGGGGATTGGGAACATTCTCTTCGTCAAACATTCAGCTTCCAAGTGACGCCGTCCTTGGTGTCCTTCACCTCGAAGCCGGCCTGGGCGAGGGCGTCGCGAATCTGGTCACTGGTGGCCCAGTCCTTGGCGGCCTTGGCCTTGGCGCGGAGGTCGAGCACCATGTCAACGACCTTGCCAAAAGCCTCCTCGCGGTCTGTTGAGTGTTGAGAGTTGAGAGTTGAGTGACTTTGCAGTCCGAGGATGTCCTCGGCGAAGAGGTGCATCACCTCTTTCAGCTCCTTCAGGCATTCGGCGCAGATGGTGGCCTTGTGATCGACGAGACGGTTGACGACGGTGGCAGCCTCGAAGAGGATGCTGATAACCTGCGGCGTGGCCAGGTCGTCGTTCATGGCGTCGTAGCAGCGGTTGCGGAGGGACTTGACCACCTTCTCCGTTTCGGCGTCACATTGCGGGGAAACCGCAATGCGCTCGAGGTCGGCGATGGCGTTGGTCAGTTTCTCCAAGCCTTTCTCAGCGGCCTGCAGTGCCTCGTCGCTGAAGTCGACGGTGCCGCGGTAATGGGCAGAGAGGATGAAGAAGCGGATGGTCATGGGCGAGTAGGGCTTTGTCAGCAGCTCATGCTTTCCCGTAAAGAACTGCTCCAAGGTGATGAAGTTGCCGAGCGACTTACCCATCTTCTGCCCGTTGATGGTGATCATGTTGTTGTGCATCCAATACTTCACGGCCTGATGCCCCATAGCGGCCTGCGCCTGAGCAATCTCGCACTCATGGTGAGGGAAGACGAGGTCCATACCGCCGCCGTGAATATCGAACTCCTCGCCGAGGTACTTGCGGCCCATTGCGGTGCACTCGCAATGCCAGCCAGGGAAGCCGTCGCTCCAAGGCGAAGGCCAGCGCATGATGTGCTCGGGCTGAGCCTTCTTCCACAGGGCGAAGTCAGCCTGATGGCGTTTCTCCCCCACCCCGTCCAACTCGCGGCTGGCGTCCTTCACGTTCTCCAAAGAGCGTCCGCTGAGGATGCCGTACTGATATTGCTTGTTGTAAGCCTCAATGTCGAAGTAGATGCTGCCGTTGCTCTCGTAGGCAAAGCCATTGTCGAGAATCTGCTGCACCAGCTGCTGCTGCTCGATGATATGACCGGTGGCGCAGGGCTCGATGCTGGGACGCAGCACGCCCATCGAGTCCATAGCCTGATGATAGCGGCGGGTGTAGTATTGCGCTATCTCCATCGGCTCCAGCTGCTCCAGGCGGGCCTTCTTGGCAATCTTGTCCTCGCCCTCGTCGGCGTCGTGCTCCAAGTGGCCCACGTCGGTGATGTTACGCACATAGCGCACCTTGTAGCCCAAGTGCTTCAAGTAGCGTAAGAGAATATCGAAAGTGATGGCAGGACGGGCGTGGCCCAGATGCGGGTCGCCGTAGACGGTGGGGCCGCAGACATACATGCCCACGTTGGGGGCGTGCAGCGGCTCAAAGCGTTCTTTCTGTCGTGTCAGTGTATTGTAGATGACAAGTCTTGATTCCATTGTTTTGTTGAGAGTTGAGTGTTTAGTGTTGAGAGACGTTTCCTTTCGTTTTCGTATTCGTTTTCGTTATTTCGCTCCTGCCTTCAGTCCGCGGATGACGGCGGAGGTGAAGCCTGCGTGCTCCATCTCGTTAAGGCCCTTGATGGTCACACCGCCAGGAGTCGTCACCAGGTCGATGGCCTGCTCGGGGTGCATACCGCTGCTCTGCAGCAGCTCCACGGCGCCTTTCATCGTCTGCATGACGATGTTCTTGGCATCGTCGGCCTTGAAGCCCAGCTCCACGCCGCCCTCAGAGGCCGCACGGATATAGCGCATAGCGTAGGCAATGCCGCAAGAGGCCAGCGTCGTACCGGCTGCGAGGTGCTGCTCGTCGGTGATGAGCACCTGGCCCATCTCCTCGAAGAGGGTCTTCACCTGTTCTGTCTGTTGCGGCTGAGTCGCAACACACGGGACGAGGAAGGTCATGCTTTGCAGCTGCGCAATGGCGATATTGGGGATGCAGAGGAACAGCGGCGGGCACTGATTGCCCAGCCAGCCCTTGATGCTCTCCGACTTCACGCCGGCAGCGATCACCACCAGCGTCTGCCTATTGGGCTGCAGGACATCCTTGATGCCGGTCAGCACCTGCTCCACCAGCCAAGGTTTTACGACCACCATCACCACGTCGGCCTCACTGACGGCCTTGCCGTTGTCTGTGGTAGTGCAAACACCCTTGGCAGCGAACTTATCGAGCACAGCGGCCGACGGGTCGCTTACGCAGATATCCTTCCCTTCGTGGCCAGCCTTCAGCAGGCCTTCAACGGTGGCGCCGCCCATAGCGCCAGCGCCTATCATCGTTATCTTCATCTTACTCATCCTCCTCTGGTTGTACTCTAATCAGTCTTTCGATGAAATCATCGGCATCGGCCTTGGTGAGACACAGCGGCGGCAACAGGCGCAGGATGTTCTGGCCGGCAGCGCCCGTGAAGCAATGCTCGTGCTTGATGAGGGGCTTGCGCACCATCTTATGCGGCATGTCGAGCTCGATGCCAATCATCAGGCCGCGACCACGTACCTCCTTGATATGCGAACTGCCGATATTACGGATGCCCTCCATCAGATAGTCGCCGATGACACGGGCGTTCTCAATCAGTCCTTCGTCCTCCACCACATCGAGCGTAGCCAAGGCGGCTGCACAGGCCAGGTGATTGCCGCCGAAGGTGGTGCCCAGCTGACCATAGACGGCCTCAAACTCAGGGCTGATCATCACAGCGCCCATGGGGAAGCCGTTGGCAATGCCCTTCGCCATCGTGATGATGTCGGGCTTGATGCCCAGCCACTGGTGTGCGAAGAACTTGCCGCTACGTCCGTAGCCGCACTGAATCTCGTCGGCGATGAGGGGCACGTGGTAGCGTTTGCAGGCATAGGACAGCTTCTGCGCGAACTCGGGCGTAGCCATCTGGATGCCACCCACGCCCTGAATGCACTCGAGGATGACGGCGGCGATGCCACCGCGTGACAACTCACGAATCCACGGCTCCAGGTCGTTCAGCGGCAGGAAGCGCACATGGTGGTTGTCGTTGATGGGTGCCACAATCTTACGGTTGTGTGTCACCTCCACGGCCAGAGAGGTACGTCCGTGGAAAGCGCCCTCGCAGGAGAGCACACGCACGTTGCCCGTCTTGAACGACGCCAGCTTCAGCGCGTTCTCGTTGGCCTCGGCGCCGCTGTTGATCAAGAAGAGCCGATAGTCTTCATAGCCACTGGCCTTGCCCAAACGCTCAGCCAGCTCCACCTGCAGCTTGTTGACTACAGAGTTCGAGTAGAAGGCGATTTTGTTCAACTGCTCCGTCACCTTCTCTATATAATGTGGATGCGAATGTCCGATGCTGATGACCGCATGACCGCCATAGAGGTCGAGATACTCCTGCCCCTTGTCGTCCCAGACGCGGCAGCCTTTGCCCTTGACAATGTTCACGTCGAAGAGGGGATAAACGTCGAATAGTTTCATGTTGTTTCCTTTCTTTTGTGAGATTCTTTGGGTGCAAAGGTACGAAAAGTCGAGAGAAGAACAAAACAAATTCGTTTGTTTTTTCTTCCGAGACGTAGTAACTTAGCCACGACAGCGGCAAAGATACGAATAAGCGAGAAAAATCCCAAGCCTTGGGACTTTTGTCCCAGGCCGTGGGACTTTTTTCCCAGGCCTTGGGATTTTTCTGGGAAAAGCAAAAAAAACGATAGGCAAAGCCCCGAAAACGGCCTACGACTTTGTAAGCCCGAGGGAGAGGATGCTGATGCGCACGCCCGAAGCCTTCGCCAGCTCGCAGGCACAGGCGGTGGCGGTGGCACCGGTAGTGACGATGTCGTCGATGAGGAGGAGATGCAGGCCGCCTATCTTCTCAGGACGGACGAGGCGGAAGGCATCGTCGACGTTGTGCAGGCGCTCCCAGGCGTGCTGGCGTGTCTGGCTCTGCTTGAAGCGGACGCGCTTCACCACATCTTTAAATATTGGGAGGCGGGTGACCTCGCTGATGCCTCGCGCTATCTCATAGCTCTGGTTGTAGCCGCGCTTCCATTTCCTTCGCCACGTGATGGGCATGGGCACAAGGGCATCAATACCGTCGAAGAATCCGCTGGCGGCAAAGCGGCGTGCCGTGATGATGCCCATATTCCGGGCCACCTCGGGCATGTTGTGATACTTCATGTCATAGATGATCCGGCTGACAGGGGCCTGCGGCTCGTAGAAGAACAGGGCGGCGGCACGCTCCACAGGAAAGCGTCCCCAGAAGAGCCGTGCCATAGGATTGTCCAAGGGCTTTTGCTCAAAATGCGTCACGGGCAGGTGCATGTGGCAAACGCCGCAGAGCACCAGCTCGTTGGCTGAGAGACGCTCGCCGCAAATGGCACAGGGACGTGGCGAGATGACGTCGAGCAGCTTAGTCCATAAACTCGTCCTCATCGTCCACTTCGATGCATCGCCTGATGATGTCCATCGTAAAGCCGCGGCTGAGGGCGAACTTGATGAGCTTCATCGTCAGCTCGTACTCGCTCCGGGCCTTCGTGCTCCTGCGTTTCTGCTTCAGCAGGGGCCGCAGCACGGAGAGATACTCCTCGTCGCTGATGTCATCGAGTGCCTCGTTGGCGACAGACTTGTCGATATGCTTCAACCACAGGGCCTGCTCCACCTTGCGCCGACCCCATTTGTTGTAGCGTACCTTGTCAATCACGAAGGCACGGGCAAAACGGCTGTCGTCGACATAGCGCCCATTGACGAGGCGCTGCATCACCTCGGCCTGCTCCTCGTCGCTGACGCCCCATTGGCGCATCTTCTCCAGCATGTCGTGCTGGCAATGCTCAGAGCGGGCACAGAGGGCTGCGAGCTTCGAAAAGGCCTCCTGGCCTGTCATTGGTTTCTTTGTTTCCATGCTACGATGTATCGGTCTTTTTGGTTGTCGTCTTGACAGATGCGGACTTCATCAAAGCCCTGCGCCTGCAGCATTTCCGACAACTCTTCTGCATAAAGGGGGTTGATCTCGAAGTAGAGGCGGCCTGCAGGGCGCAGGGCCTTCACGGCATACTTTCCGATGGCGCGGTAGAAGCGCAGCGGATCGTCATTCGGGACGAAGAGCGCCAGGTGAGGTTCGAAATCGAGCACATTGTGCTCCATCGCCGCCTTCTCCTGCTCGCAGATATAGGGCGGATTACTCACGATAACGTCCCAGCGACGGGTATCATCGGGAGGGTTGAGGGCATCCTGCTGCTCGAAGGTCACGTCGGCCTGCAGTCGCTCCGCATTGGCACGGGCGATGGCCAGCGCCTCATCGCTGATGTCCCAAGCGGTGACGTGAGTAGCCGGAGCATTGAGGGCGATGGTGACGGCGATGCAGCCGCTGCCCGTGCCGATGTCGAGGATGGTTGATGGTGGATGGTGGAGGGTGGAGGGTTGATGGTCAATGCCTTGACAGAGCCACAGCGTCTCAGGCCGGGGGATGAGCACGGCAGGCGACACCTTGAACAGACGGTCGCCAAAGGGCGCCTCGCCAAGGACATACTGCACAGGCTCGCCTGTCAGCAGACGCTGTTGCAGCTCCCGCAATTCACCTTCTTCGATGTCCGTTTCCTTGCCCATCAGCAGGTCGGCGTGAGTCAAAGCGTATTTCTCTTCGAACACGAAGCGGCCTATCCAGCGGGCCTCATCCTCTGGATAGATAGTTGTCAGCGGTTGCCAGAATTCACGGAACGTCACCTTCTCTCAACTCTAAACAAAAGTCTCTCAACCCTCAACTCTAAACTCTAAACTCTCAACAAAAGTCTCTCAACTTTCAACAAAAGTCTCTCAACTCTAAACTCTCAACTCTCAACATTCTTCCCCCAGCCAGTCGTCAATCAGACGGCGGGCGATAGACAGTTTCTCAGGCAGTTTGGGCAGATGGTCGCGATGAAACCACGCCACGTTCTGCAGCTCCTCGTGCTGGATGTGAATCTGTCCTCCGGCATAGTCAGCCGTGAAGCCCACCATCACTCCGCTGGGATAGGGCCAGGGCTGCGAGTCGAAGTAGCGGATGTTTTTTACTTCCAGGCCCGTTTCCTCCTTCACCTCGCGAACGACAGCCTCCTCCAGCGTCTCGCCCGTCTCGACGAAGCCGGCGATAAGGCCATAGAAGTCGCCGCGGAAGTTGCGGGCGCGGGCCATCAGAATCTCATCATCGCCACGAGTGATGCGCACAATGACGGCAGGCGCCACCTGCGGCCATATCTCCTTGCCGCAGTTCTCGCAGCGTTTCGAGATGGCGGTGTGCAGCTTCATCGGTGCGCCGCAGACGCCGCAAAACTTCGTATTCTGGTCCCAGTAGAGCAGCTCGGCGCACTTGCCCGCCTTCAGATAGAGCTCCCAAGGCAGCTTGTAATAGCTCTGCCGCAAGGGGATGATGGTGGATGGTGATGTGGGAATGGCGTCGATGGCGTAAGTTCTCACCTCCGTGCCATCATCCATAGGTGTGACGCTGAGCATCGTCGTCCAAGGTTTCACCTCCGTGGGCGGCTCCTCGCAGCAGGGCACCGTGCACGTGCCGTCAGCCTGTTCCTCCAACATCAGGCTGTCCTTGCAGAACACAAAATAATATCTCTTCATCATTAAAAATCTCTTCTACGCTGCAAATTTAAGCATTATTTCCAGAATACCAAAGCTATCAGCAGGATATTTTCCCCATTCCGAAAATTCCTCCGGAGGCTCCCCACGAAATTTTGGAGCCCCCCCCCAAAAATCTGCGGAGCCTCTTTAGCATCAATTTCTCTCGAGAATTCAACGCTAAGTCAACGCCTTAGAATCGTCAGGAGGTCCTTACGACTTTTTTGCAGCCGCTTGAAATGCGTCAGTAAGCGTGTCACCCTTGTGACACCCTCAAAAAGTGGGTGAACAGCCTGTGTTTATCGGCATTATACTTTTTTTCATCTATCTTTTCCAGATGATTGAAGTAATAATCTCTTCCATTCATCGCCACCGTATCTTTCTCAGTCTTACTAATGCCATAGATGTTTCGGCCCATATACTATAAGCCCACTGATCTCATGAACCCGTATGTGTAGGGTATTATAAACAAAAACTATCAGCTATTATCTTGAACATCACGAGCCATTTGAATAAATGTGGACCCCATAGACTCTTGTTCTCTTAGAGAGGTGTAGTGTTGCAGGTGTTTTAAATCCTCGATTGTTTCTGAGAAGTCGGGGTGTTTTTGTTTCAAGGAGTCAAGCATTGCTTCACTTGAATTGAATCCTTCGCCGATTATTGCATTACGATGCCTATTGTTCCAATCAAAGCGGCCATCTGAATAGAAACGAATAGTACTACCTAACCATTGCTTCATATACGAGGCATCTTTGCAAAGGAATGCTTCAAACTTGCTCATCCATTGATCTTTGGTCGAGAATTCATCCCTCAGTAGGTATATCGTGTCGTAAGTAGGTTCTTTAACTTGGGAATAGGTTTTACCTTCCATGCGTTCTGTAATGATCCTATCTGCCAAAACTCCAAGCATTTTCGAAATAAATTGTCTTCCGAAGCAGAAATCACTTAAACGCCGGGAGAACTCATAAAAGGCTAAAACGAGCATGTGTATATTATCTTCTTTCATGCAGAATTCTTCCAGTTGCTTTTCAACATCCCTAAGGTGCCTTTCAATATTGGGATTATGATTATTGCCATATAGGCCATAGAGGAAGTTCATGAAGGGCTGAGTATCGCTGTTTATGTAGTTTTCGAATGTTTCAAAGATTTCGTGATGTATGTCTTCTGTATGGTAGTATTTCTTTTCGAGATAGATATATGCCTTTTTCATGGCATATTCTCTTGAAATGTCTGACTTTTTGTATGCATAGTCGAAATTGCTCATGAAGGCAGTGCCTTTACCTTCAACAAACAGTATCTCCATTTGCTTCTCATAATCGTTTACGTTCATTTTAAGGATGTCAATAGTTTGGGCCGTTGTTAGTTTGTCGGATTCAACCTTGCCCGAGAAATAGATAAAATAGGTATTGCAGCGGCAAATACTATGCTCATCAAGATAAGTTGTGCTTCCGAAAAGATGGTCGAGTAGGAAGAATGCTATCTGGTCGCTTGTCACATCCGTCTGTTGGATAGCAGATTCTATGGTTAATCCCTCAGATTTAGGCTTTGGCCTTTGAGGCTTTTCATTATTTTGAGGATCATTCTTATATTGTTGTTCTTCAAAATGGAAATCCATTTCCTCCTGTCGTTTGATATATTCAAGGTTAATTTCTTTCTTGAGTCGATACCGTGCATCCAGATGGTTACTGTCGACTTCTAAGAACTCATCATTACGCTCTCTGAGGATTTTGTATGTCTTGGTGCTGAGGTACCTGATGATGGTCAGACAGAATAGCTCATAAGGGTCAATGAGTTTTATATTATTGTTTGATTTTAAGAGGTCGAGCGAGGATGTATAGATATTTAGGAAGCGATATACGACGCGCATGTTTGTAAAAACCTTGCTGAGATAAAGAAGATGGCTTAGTCGGTTTATTGATGAACTGACATCCTTGGGGGAATAACCGTAGATTTTCAGAACTCTCTCCATCTCATTCTTAAGCGCTTGTGTAGGCACGTTCTCATGTGCTGGCAGGAGATAGTCGAGATTGAAAAACTTTTGCAAGAATAGATGAGGCTGCTCAATGCCTTGACGTTTGAGCATAACTTCAAGGTGAGCATCGTCGGCAGCTAAGATGTAAAAGATGTTAGGGAAGTCGGCAGTGTCGCGAATGAGTTTCAGTACGGCTACAAGTTCCTTTTCGTGAAGGCGGTCAACATCATCGATGGTAATGATGATGGGATGCTCAATTTCTTTTAGTTTGTCCTTTATGTCGTCATGTAGTTCTTGAAGTGTCTTGCTTTTTAGTTTTCTGGGCATGAGCACATAGAATGGTTTGATTTCAGAGGGGGTTATCTGCTCAGACTGTAGCAGGAGCATGTAGAGATAATCTTGTATGTCATCCCTGATGCCAGCAATCCCAATGCTGTTTCTGAGAAGAGTGAATAATTCACGGATAATGGCTTTTTCGGAATCGCAAAGCCACGGGCGGTAGTTGATGAGATAGTATTCGCCTGCATGGCTGGACTGCAACTCATGCTCAAGGATTTTAAGAAATGTAGTCTTGCCGTAGCCATAGGCTTCGTTGATGTTGATGACAAGAGAACCTTCGGATCCTTTATCTTTCTCAGCATTGAATGTAGAGAAGATTTTTGAAATAAGTAGCCTGGCGGAAGAATCTCGGCCATATGTGTCATCGTTGTTGGGCTGATCGTTATATAGCGGAAAGGTTTCTGTAACTTGTGGTTTACGATAAGGTTTGTTCGTATCTCGCTTATAACGAAGAGATTCAATGAGAATAATGATGGCAATACCAAAGCCAAGAAGGAGAATTCCGCTGCATTTGATGGGTGCACAGGCATAGTTGATGGCAGACAGGATAAGACTGAGCACCTTGTCGAAATAGAGCAGGGCCAGGAGTGTGGCAATGTATATGGGGTAGAGTACAATCTTTTTCATATATCAATTTGATTAGAATTTGTGGCAAAGATACGAAATAAAATTGATATGGATATGAGTTTGCAGGATAATAATGAAATTGGAAGCCAAGAACAAGGTGCCAATGGCAATCGTCAATCTAAATATAGTACCAAAATCACCGGAACTCACAAAGGAATTCCGAGGATATCATTGCAAGGCAATTGAAGATGCTATTTTATAATCACCTTCACGGCCTTTTCGCAAATCTTAACGATGCCAACCTCGCCCTTGCTAAGTGTCGTGCTGATGCTAGTGATGCCTGCTGACGCTTTTGCCAACCCTACTAGCTGGCCTGCGGTGTTAAAGATGCTGATAGGAGTGCCTTCCTCTAAACCCTGAATGTCTAGGATGTTGCCGTTACTTTGTATCAGCACAGCATGGGCGGGAATACTGGCTATGCCATTCTCTATGCCCTCTGTCCTTGGATCCACGTCTATCCAACAGAGTGTGGCAGTAGCCGTCTCTGAGTTTTCATAGCTTGGCTTGGTGGCATAAACGGTGATGTGATAGGTAACGCCTAATAGTATGCTGTTGGTATGATATGAAGAAACGTCACTATCGGAAATGGTCGAAACGAACTCAACTCCTTCGGTTTCAGAAGCGAACGACAATTCGCCCTCATTGTAACTGATGGTTGGCTTGGCACATTTCTTGTCATCGGGATTGAATGGAGTGTCACCGCCGCCTTCACCTTCCTCAACAAAGAAGAAGTCCTTCCACTGGTCGGCTGCCGCATAGCTCTCCTTGCATCCTGTAGGAACATTGAGCATACACGACCATTTATTGATGTCGTCCAAAGCCTGTGAGTCACAGATGGGTGGTGTCTGAGCTTTGCTGATGATGGCCATTACGTTAGTACAGTCAGAGAAAGCCTCCTGGCCAATGGTCTTTACCTGAGCACCGAAAGCGAAGTTCTGAAGGCCGGAACAGCCAGAGAAAGCCCAGTTGCCTATCGCCGTCACACCATCGCCTATCTTTACGTTCTGCAGATTGGTACAACCATAGAACTCATTATCAGATATTTCTTCCTCCTTGTCAGTAATCACCACAGAACGCAGCGATGTGTTGCGATAGAAAGGAGAGTAACCATAATTGCTGATTTTATTGTACAAAATGTTGCGACCAATATACACAGAATCAAGCGGACAATCTTCAAAGAGTGGTTTTTTGCCGTTCGAGCCCAGTGTCAGAATATCACCTTTTGTTAATTTCACGTCGGTAATGCTACAAGATGCTGAGGAAGAATAATTTGGCTCGAAAATAAGAACTACTTCTCCTGAGTACGAGAAATCTTTCTTAAAAGTCCCATTACCATAATATGAATCGTTCTCGTAAGAGGTATAAATGCCTAGCCTTCCATTTGACACTTGATAATTGAATGACAAAGTGTCGCCTACAGCAAAATCTATTACCATTGATGCGTATGTATTTACATTCCAGTCATCGAAAGAAATAGTCTTTAGACCATTCTTTCTATTGGCCATAATAACCTCTTTCAAACTACTACATCCACTAAAGCTATAATCACCAATATAGCCAACTGTTCCGGGGATAGTGATACGGGGCAAGGCATAACAGTTTTGGAAGGCGTTGTTCTTTATCGACTCTGTGCTGTTTCCTATACTGACTGATTTCATACTTGAACAACCACTAAAAGCATATTGGCTAATGGCCATAACTGAGTCAGGCACAACGATACCTTCTAGTTTTGTACATCCACTGAAAGCATATTCATCAATGCCAGTGATTTTTTTACCCAAGATAGCGGTCTGAAGATTGGGGTTGCCATAGAAATTATACTTACCTATATTCCCAGCAACATCGAGACTGACTTTCTGTAGATAATTGTTACCGCAGAATGAATAGGGCATCACGTTCAGTACATTCATTGCAATCCCTTTGTATGACACTGAAGCGTTGATATTCACTTCTTTAGTTGACTCGTCGTACGCACAGTCAATAGCATCGCAAGTGCGATCAGAAGGACTTACTGGAACATATTTCACGCCATCCACATCAAACATAGAACTGAGAAATTTGTATTCTTTCAAATTGCTAAGGCCACTATATAGATTGTTGGCAACATAGTTGACAGTTCCCTCGGCACTCTTATAATTTTGAGGTGGGGTGTTGGTTAACCAAATAGTCTTGACAGGGCGAGTTGAAAAAGCATTTGATCCAATACTCAATACCCCCGAACCAATAATAAACGTTTTCAATGATGTTCCATAGAACGCATTGCTTCCTATGCTCGTCACGCTATTTGGAATCGTGACAAAGTTCAGGTCGGAGCAATCAGAGAACGCATCATAGCCGATGCTCGTTACTGAGTTTGGAATGGTGATGCTTGTCAGGCTGGAGCAACGATAAAACGCACCGTTTCCTATGCTCGTTACATCATCAGGAATTACATATTCTGTTATCTCATTTCCATTTTCATCAATTAAATGGACTGACTTTTTAATATATGAAGCAATTAAACCCACAACAGAATTATTACAGAAAGCAGATTTGTCAGTAACAGATACATTCACGCTTGTCAGGCTGGAGCAACCAAAGAACGCATATTCACCAATGCTCGTCACGGAGTAAGGTATGGTGATGCTTGTCAGGCCGGAGCAGTTATAGAACGCACGGTCTCCGATGCTCGTTACATCATCAGGAATTACATATTCTGTTATCTCTTTTCCATTTTCATCAATTAAATGGACTGGCTTATTAATATATGAAGCAATTAAACCCACAACAGAATTATTACAGAAAGCAGATTTGTCAGAAACAGATACATTCACGCTTGTCAGGCCGAAGCAATCATAGAACGCATATTCACCGATGCTCGTCACGGAGTAAGGTATGGTGATGCTTGTCAGGCCGGAGCAACCATAGAACGCATATTCACCGATGCTCGTTACTGAGTTCGAAATGGTGACACTTGTCAGGCCAGAGCATCCATTAAACGCATAGCTGCTGATGCTCGTTACGGTGTAAGTCGCTCCATTGTATGTGACGGACTCAGGAATAACAACATTACCAGAATAAGCATTCCTGTTATCGTAGGCATTATTATAACGACAAGTAACTGTCGCGTTAGTTCCTGAAAAGTTGTAATAGATACCGTCAATCTTGGCATCATAGGCAAACCCCTTTGCTCCAAGCATACTCATAAGTAGGGTTAGCACGAATATGGCAAATGTTTTTTTCATATTTATAGTCATTTTTTAGTTGTTTATAATATACAAAAAGAAAACGTGAGCAATTACTTCGCTTACGTTCTCCCAGGTATCGCCAAACACCATCGCATACTTAAACGAGTAAAGGCCCACGCCATCAGGCGCGAACCGTCAACTTTACTCTTGTATGCTCTTGTGAAATTTGGCGATTTCGGGGAGAGCAAGAATCAAAGCGGACGCTTCAACGTATATGTCTTGAAAAATTATCTCAGCCCATAGGCATTTCCGGTTTTAAGTGTTCAACATTTTGTTTGTTACTATTTCTTCTCGCTAATAAGTTTTTCTATTGCCTTAATGAAGTCTGCAGCGATGGTGATACCGTCTTCAATATCCTGTTTTGACACATCGAAAAAACAGTTGTAGTCACTTTTTTCACGCAGTTTTTGGAGATTATTGTACAGGCGGCCATAGTCTATTGGTAACACACCCGTTTTAACGTAATGCATGCTGAAAAGAGAGTGGGAACTCTTATGACGACCAGCCTCCAAGCCATCGCTGATGAACAATGCATTGACAGCATGAAATACAGAATAGTAGAGGCGATTGGCCGCACCGTTCCAACGCTCAGACGCCTTCAAGATTTCTATATCCTCATAGGCTTCATGGGCCTTTTTCAGTTCACGCAGAACCAAAGTCTGCCGATCTTCGTTTGTCAGGCTCATATTAGTACTATTTTATCGTGTTCAACATTCTTGTAGAATGGAGTAAACTGATATTTGGCCCATTCCTTCTTAGAATAGACCTGCGCATTAATCTCCTCATCAATTTCCCATCCCAGCTCACTAAACGGATAGCCGTAGTCATAATCCTTGAATGTCAGGCTTGGCTTGTCTAACAATATCAGCAAATCCCAGTCGCTGTCTGGACGGTTGTCGCCACGGGCTCTTGAGCCATAAAGCAACAACGAACTTCTGGCCGGCAGTGTCTTGCCGGCTATCTCCTTAATGTTACTTATTACTGCAGCCTTATTCATACTCTTCACATTTCATTGGCAAAGATACGAAAAGATTTTGAATCAGGAAATTATTTCGCACTTTTTTTACTAGCGAATCGCTACCCATCACGCAAAAGGCTCCTACTGCTTCACAGCAGCGGGAGCCCAACCATTTTCTAAGATATATGTAGTCAGTAGTTGTTTTTTCAATTTATCGGGGCAGGTTGAAGGCACGCGTCATCTCGGCCATCTGCTCGTCGCTCATGCCCTCGGGCTCGAAGCCCATGCAACGGGCATCGATGTAGATCTTGGCACTCTTCGAGAGCACGTCGATCTGGTCGAAGGCATCCATCACGTCGGTGCCCTTGGCGAAGACGCCATGCTTCTCCCACATCACCACGTCGTAGTCCTCGAGCTCCTTCAGCGTGGCCTCAGCCAGCTCGTTGCTGCCCGGCAGGGTGTAGGGCACGATGCCCAGGCCTAAGGGACAGAAGGCCTTCGTCTCGGGAATCATCGACCAGAGGATGCGTGTCAGCACATCCTTGCCCAGGAACTCGCGCTTATGGCTCATGGCCACCAGCTCGATGGGATGGGTGTGGACGGTGGCCTTGTAGCCCGTGCCCTTCTCTATCTGCTTGGCGTGGACGATGAGATGGCTGGGCAATTCGCTCGTAGGCATGACGGCCTCGTCGGCAATGATGACATAGGAGGCGCAATCGTCGAGGATGCGGATAACGCTGCCGTTTTGCATGGGCCAGCGGGCCAGGTCGCGCATACGCTTGCCCGTGCCTTTGCAATAGAAGTAGCAGCCCTTCAAGGCGGGCAGGGTGATACCAATCTGCTTCACGTCGCTGATGGCAGGCATTGCCTTGATGTCGTCATCTACATATTCGGTGATGTTTACGGTGATGTTGCCGCCGTTGCGCTCGGCCCACCCGTTCTGCCACAGGTAGCCTGCCACTTCGGCTATCTTCTCAATCTCGGCCTTCAATGCGGGCCTTCCTTCAAGAATACTCTTCATGTTGTTACTGTTCGTTTTTAAAAGATGCTGCAAAGATATTCCAAATTCTGTGCACCCGACCACATTATTTGATTTTTAGTCAGTAATATTTGACTTGCCCCCTCTTACTTACAGCAAGGGCGAGAAGAGGCGTGTGAGGGAATCCCATACCCGCTGGAGGAAGGAGGGCGAGACACGGTCGGGCAGCGAGGTAAAGGCTACGGCCTGGCGCTCGTCGTCGAGGAAGACGGCACACATGCGGCGGGCCACGTCTTCGTCGTAGATGAAGGTGTTGGCCTCGAAGTTGTTTTCAAAGGAGCGGAAGTCAAGGTTCGTGGAGCCACAGGTGCAGACCGCATCGTCGCACACCATCAGCTTGGAGTGCAGGAACGCTCCTTCGTAGAGGCTCACCGTGATGCCCGCCTCGCTGGCCTCGCGCAGATAGCTGCGGCTGGCCCAGTCTACTAGGTAGGCATCGTTGTCGCGGGGCACCAGAAGGCGCACGTCGACACCCGAGGCAGCGGCCGTCTTCATGGCCATGAGCAGGGCATCGGGCGGCAGGAAATAGGGCGTCTCAAAATAGATGTAGCGGCGTGCCGACATGATGATGTTCAGATAGCCCTGCATGATCTCAGGGTATTTGCCCACAGGGCCGCTGGTCACCGTCTGCATCAGACCGCCGCCGTCGGTTGGTTTCGTATAGTATTTGCGGTCGGAGAGCAGCGTACGGTCTACGAAGTACCAGTCCAGGAGGAACGTCTGCTGCAGGCCGTTGACGGCACCGCCCTCTATGCGAAGCATCGTGTCGCGCCACTTTCCTCCTTCCTCTTTCCTCTTTCTCTTCATCCCCTTCACATAGCGCAGGGCGATGTTGATGCCGCCGATATAGCCCACGCTGCCATCGATGACGATAATCTTGCGGTGGTTGCGGTAGTTGACGCGGCTGGTGAAACGCGGGAAATGCACAGGCATGAACGGCTCGGCATCGATGCCCTCTTCTCGCATCCGCTCCCAGAAACGTTTCTTCACCTTCAAACAGCCCACGCCGTCGTAGATGATGCGCACCTCCACACCCTGACGGGCCTTGGCAATGAGGGCATCGCTGACCAACAGGCCGAGGGCGTCGTCCTCGAAGATATACATGTCGATGTGGATATGGCTTTTGGCGGCGGCGATGTCGCGCAGCAGCATGGGGAAGAACTCATAGCCGTCGGTCAGGATGTCTGTGCGACGGTTGATGAACGGCATCGAGGAACTCTGTCGCGAGAAGAGGTTGATGGTGCTCTCATACGCCACGGGGATGTCGGTATGCCGCTGCTCCACAAACTCCAGCATCGAGCGTTTCGTCAGCATGTCCATAGAACGACTGCTGATGAAGCGTTCCTTGCGACGGTTGACACCGAAGAAGATGTAGGCGATGACGCCAAAGATGGGCAGGAAATAGATGATGAGCGCCCACGCCATCGTCTTCGCCGGCTGGCGATTGTCCAGCATGACGTGAATGATCGCTCCGATAGCGATGATTCGCGATAGCCAGTAGAGTATGCCAAGGACGCTCATGATAGGAGGTGAGAGGTGTGAGGTGGGAATTCGTAATTACTCTATACCGATGAGCTTGTGAGTCTGGAGGGAGAGGCGCCACTGCGGGTGCTGCTTGATATAATCCACGCAGGCCTTTATGATGGCCCTATTACGTTGGGCGTCGCCTGTGTCGCAGGGTTGGAGGAAAAGGAGAGGACGGTGGAAGGTAGAAAGTGGAAAGTGGAAGGAGGATAGTTTTTCGGTGGTATGTTCATCAAACACCACCTTGATTTCGTCTGGCAATCTCTTTCCACTTTCCACCTTCCACTTTCCACAGTCTTTCGGCGACACCGCCAGCCAGTCGAGGTTGGCAGGAGCAGGGCGGGTGCCGTTGCTCTCCATCGCCACCTCATAGCCAGCACTATGCAGCTGGTCGACGAAAGCCTCATCCACCTGCAGCGTAGGCTCGCCACCGGTGAGGACGACAAGTGGGAGGTGAGAGGTGAGAGGATTCCCGCTGAGGCGCCTACCCGTAGCCTTTGAGAGGTGGGACGAGGACACCTTTGCAAGAATCTCCTCGGCGGTCATCTCGGTAAAGGTATCAAACTCGGTGTCGCAGAAGGGACAACGCAGATTGCAACCGGCAAAGCGCACGAACACCGCAGCACGTCCTGTGTTGCAGCCCTCGCCCTGTAGCGAGTAGAAGATATTGTTTACGCGATAGCTCATCAACTCTTTAACCCTTTAGTCTTCCTCATAGCACGCTACATTGCCCTCGCTCTCCTGCACGGTGCATTTATAGCACTGTGGTATCTGCTCCGTGCACCAACGGGCAATGTTTTCCGCTGTGGGGTTGAAGGGCAGCACGTCGTTCAGGTGCTGATGGTCAAGGCGGCTTTTGATGAGACGCTTCACCCGCGTGAAGTCCACCACCATGCCATTCTCGTCCAGCTCCTTGGCCTTACAATAGAGCGTGATGACCCAGTTATGACCATGCACCCGTGTGCATTTACTTTCATAATTGACAGTCAGCTGATGGCTGGCTGAAATCTCTAACTTCTTCTGAATATAGTACATATTTCCGTTTTAAACAACGAGATCGCTACCGAGCCGTTTGGCCAGCATGTCGCGAATCTCTTTGGTTTCCTTATGTTCTTTCAATAGTTGCATGGTTTGCTGCAAGTCGGCACCGGCCTGACGCAACTGTTGCTGAAGCATCTTCAAGCGCTGGTCGATGATGTGCAGGCGATAATCCATGATGAGATGCTGTACACGCAAGCGCAGACGGGCAATCCTGTCCTGGTGTAGTCTTTCTTTCTCCTCCTCCTTTTTTTCTTCTTCACCTTCGTCAATCTTGAAACGTCCAGCCAACTGATGGCGGTCCAAGGACAGACGAATGGCCAGCTGACTGATTTGCGGGTCGCGGTGTGCGCAGAAATAGTCCATTGCCTTAAAGCCCGGCTCGCCGCAATGTGCCACAGCCTCGCTGAGCATCTGTTGGTAGAGCGGCTGCGACAGGTGCAGGCCGTCTTGACTCAGGTCGAGGTCGATATACTGCGCCACACAGATATTGGCATGTCCACCGTTGTCGGTCTCCACATTGTCGAAGATAATCTCCTCACCATAACGCACCACCTCACGGAGCAGCAATAGTTCCACTTGGGTTGAACCTTGTGAGGAGGGCGTGACCGTGGGTACAACACGTGGTGTAGGCTGAACTTGTTCAACAATGCCACCGTCAGGGATATTTTCAGGCGGGGCGGCCGCACGATCGCGTTCCTTCTCTCTATCCTCCTGGTTCTTACGCACCTTCCTATTCAGCTCAGCAATCAGCGTCTGCTCCTTGATGCCGATACGACGCGAAAGGTCGCTGATATAGGTGGAACGAAGTATCTGGTCGGGTATGACGCTGATGCTTTGCACAATGCCTCCAATACCCTCACTACGCTTTACGGGATCGTCGATGTTCTGCACCGTGAGACGTGTCTTGAAGGTAATGAAATCGGTCTGATTCTCCTCGATATACTTGCGCAGCTCCTCCATGGAGTGTTTACGTGCGAATGAGTCGGGATCGTCGCCGTCAGGCAGCAGCAACACTTTGATATTCATACCCTCAGCCAACAGCATGTCAGTACCACGCATAGCAGCATGGATACCAGCCTCGTCGCCGTCGTAGAGCAGGGTGATATTCTGCGTGAAGCGACGGAGCAGATGTATCTGGAAGACGGAGAGCGCCGTGCCGCTGTTGGCCACCACGTTCTCAATGCCTGCCTGATGCATGGCGATGACATCGGTGTAGCCCTCGACCATGAACACGCGGTCTTCCTTCACAATGGCCTTCTTCGCCTGAAAGATGCCATAAAGCTCGCGCTCCTTGTGATAGATGTCGCTGTCGGGCGAGTTGACGTACTTCTGTGCCACGCCCTTCGTCCTTGAGTCAAGCACACGGCCACCGAAGGCCACCACCTTGCCGCTAACGTTCAGCCAGGGGAAGATGGCGCGGCCGCTGTAGCGGTCTACCAATTGGCTTTTAGCTGATGGCTCTTGGCTGTTGGCATTGTCTCCTCTCTCAAAACAAAGTCCCGTCTTCACCAGGAACTCTGCCTTGTAGCCGGCCTTCTGGGCAGCCTGTGCCAAGGCGTCACGCTTCTGCGGGGCATAACCCAACTGGAATTTCTCGATGATGTCGTCGCGGATGCCACGGCTGCGGAAATACTGTTTTCCGATGGCGATGCCGTCGGGGTCGTTTTTCAGCGTGTTGTGAAACCAGTCCTTCGCCCACTCGTTGACGATGAACATCGACTCTCTTTCACTCTGTGCGGCACGTTCCTCGTCGGTCAGCTCCTTCTCAACAATCTCGATATTGTATTTCCTGGCCAGCCAGCGCAGGGCCTCGGGATAGGTCATCTGCTCGTGCTCCATAAGGAAGCCGGCAGGCGTACCACCCTTACCGCAGACGAAACAGTGGCAGATATTCTTCGAGGGCGACACCATGAACGATGGGTTGCGGTCGTCGTGGAAGGGGCACAAGCCCTTGTAGTTCACGCCGCTCTTACGGAGTGACACAAAATCACCCACGACGTCGACGATACGCGCCGCATCTAGAATCTTGTCAACTGTCGCCCTGTCAATCATATGCCTACTCCTATCCCCTCCCAAAGGGAGGGGTACTGATTACTTCTTCAAATATTTTGCTAATTCTAAGCCACTGTCACGCAGCCCCTTGGCGAAGCTACGGGCATTCATCTGTGCGCCGAGCTTCGAGGCATGGGTGTGGTCCTGCTTGAAATAGATGCCAGCCCTCTCCTTAATGACAGCTATCTGAGCCTTGGCTTTCTCCTTGTCGTCGGAGAGGCGCTTGGCGAACTTCTTGTCGAGGAAGTCAGCAGAGATGTTGTGCATATCGATGAAGGCCACACCAGTCTGCTCCACCACCTCGCGATACCACTTGCCATAGGTATCATCGCGGCGTTCTATCTTACCATCAGGCCACTCGTTGCGCGGTGTTAACGAGACGAGGATGGGCGTGGCACCTTTTTCACGGCAGTCGTCAATCATCTTGCGCAGATACCAGCCGAAACTATAGACCACCTCGTAGCTGCCATCGTCCATGTGATAGACGTGCAACGTGTCAGCCGTACCAGGAATAACACCGCGTCCCTTCGCATCGGTAATGGGACAGAAGTCGTTATGGCCGAACTGGATAGTGACAAAGTCGCCGGGCTGCAGCGAGTTGTAGACCTTCTCCCACAAGCCTTCCTTGATGAAGGTACGCGTAGAGCGACCTGCGCGACCGGCATTGACAAGAGTGATTTTGCTCTCATCGAACACGGTGAAAGCCTGCGAGGCCCAGCCCCACATGCCGTCGTCATCGCGATCTTTGTTTTTTACGGTAGAATCGCCAGTAAAGAAGAGTACAGGCTTGCCTTCCTCGCGCTTTACCTCATACATCGACAACTCCACGTTCTGCATCATAGCCTGCAGGGGCTGCAACAACGGGTTATTGCTATAGAAAAGACCTCCAGCAGCGCTGCGTGCATTCATCTCAGCACCAAACTTCGAGGTGTGGATGTGGTCACCCATGAAGTGGTATTTCTCCTTCCACGGCGAATAGCTGTCGAGCTTCGCACCGCTGATCTCGTTGAGGTCAACAAAAGGCACGCCCTCTACAGCGGCGATGTAGGCTGCCCACTCCGTCTGCGGCTTGCGGACGATAAGCCCCGTCTGCCCGTCATAGGCATCGCGAGGAGTCAGCGACATAAGAATAGGATTGGCTCCACGCGCACGTACATCATTAATGTACAGGCGCAGATAGTGGCCGTAGCTGTAGACAGTGTCCTGACGCTGCGTGCGCTGGTTGAAACCCACCACCATTGTGTCGGGGTCTACGCCAGGAATGACGCCACGGGCCCTTCGAGCATCGAAGAAATCGGCGTTGTCGTTATGGCCTATTGAGACGACAACCCAGTCACCAGGCTTTATCGCATCACGGACGGCAGGCCACAGATCAGTATAAAAAGTACGCGTGGACATGCCACCCAAGGCCTGATTCTCCACCGTAATCTTCGTAGCATTGAAAAATTGTGGGAAGAAATAACCCCAGCCCCACTGGCCATTGTTGCCATTGCCTAAGGTGCCGTTGCGCATCGTGCTGTTACCCACGAGAAACATGACGGGGTTCTCCCCCACCCTCGTGGAGCCTGGCGCAGGCCTTGCCGACAATGCCTTTGCAATCGAGTCGGGAGTATTATCCACCACTCTCTCATTATTGGCAGTGGGATCAGGCAGGTTGTCAAAACCCTGTGCTCCAGCTGTCACCGTCAAGACGGCAAGCAACATCATTGTCAGCAGTCGTTTCATAGTTTTTTGCACAGAAAAATTTCTGCAAAGATAGACAATAATCTTGAATCTTCCAAACTTTTTAACTAATAAAGTACACGAAGGGAAGTTGTCCTATCGTGTACTTTTCAGGTAGTTGGCAAAGATGCGGGCGGCACTCTCCACCTTTGCCGCACAGGGGCGAGACTTATGCTTCTTCCTGAGCGGCCTTGAAGTTCTCCAGGTCCTCTACCTTGAACATGTCGATGTAAGCAGCCTTACCTGCAATGTCCTCGGTAGCCATGCGCACATAGACGTTGGCGCTCTTCTCGAAGAGCTCAGGAGCCTTCGTGGCATCGCGGAGGATGAGGATCGACATCACGAGCTCGGCAGTCATATCGTAGAGACGGCGAGCCAGGAAGTCCTGTGCATCCTGATTCTCCAAAGCTTTCACCTTTGCGAGGGCCTTCTCATAAATCTCAATGAGTGCTATAACACGATTGGCCATGGGCTTCAGCCTGTCGAGTACCTCCATGCCGTTCATCATTTCCTTGATGTTGTTCAGCATGGTGCCGTTGGTTATGTAGCGGATGGCAGCAACCACCTGCAGCTGCGTGGTACCCTCGTAGATAGAGAAGATACGTGCATCGCGGAACAGGCGCTGGCTCTTGTACTCCATGATGAAACCTGAACCACCGTGGATGCTGATAGCATCGTAGGCATTCTGGTTGGCGTACTCAGAGTTCATACCCTTGGCAAGCGGTGTGAAGGCATCAGCCAAGCGCTTGTAGGTCTTGCACTCCTGCTTCTCCTCAGGCGTGAGCTTGCGATCACGCTCGATGTCCTCCAGGCACTTGTAGATGTCAACGTAGGCAGCTGTCTCGTAGAGCAGCGCACGACCAGCGTCAAGCTTAGCCTTCATGCGGCTCAGCATATCGTAAACAGCAGGGAAGTTGATGATCTTGTCACCAAACTGCTGACGCTCCTTGGCATAGGCCAGACCCTCGTTGTAAGCTTCCTGCTCGACACCTACAGACTGAGCGGCGATACCCAGACGGGCACCGTTCATCAGGGCCATCACATACTTGATCAGACCCATCTTGGTGCTACCGCAGAGCTCTGCCTTCGCGTTCTTATAGGTCAGCTCGCAGGTGGGAGAACCGTGGATACCCAGCTTGTGCTCGATGTGACGCACGTTGACGCCACCCTGACGCTTGTCGTAGATGAACATCGACAGACCACGTCCGTCCTTGGTGCCCTCCTCAGAGCGGGCCAGTACGAGGTGGATGTCGCTGTCACCATTGGTGATGAAACGCTTCACACCATTCAGACGCCAGCAGTTCTCCTTTTCGTCGAAGGTAGCCTTCAGCATCACACGCTGCAGGTCAGAGCCGGCATCAGGCTCGGTCAAGTCCATACTCATGCCCTCACCAGCACAAACGCGGGGGATATACTTCTGACGCTGCTCCTCTGAACCAAACTCATAGAGGGTATCAATACAGCTCTGCAAGCTCCAAATGTTCTGGAAACCGGCATCAGCAGCTGAAATCATCTCGCTCAGCATGGAGAAGATGGCGTTGGGCAGGTTCAGACCGCCGTAACGGCGAGGCATCGAGACACCCCACAGGCCAGCCTTACGGGTGGCGTCGAGGTTCTCGTAGGTCTTAGAGGCGTAGATCATACGGCCGTTCTCGAGGTGCGGACCTTCGAGGTCAACGCTCTCAGAATTGGGTTCGATGATATTGGCAGCCACGTCGCCGGTGATGTCGAGAATCTGCTTGTAGTTCTCGATGGCATCGCCCAGGTCAACGGGAGCGTAGTCATATTCCTTTGCATCAGCAAAGCCTTTTTCCTTCAGCTCAACGATACGAGCCATCAGGG
>JAGAAJ010000131.1 GCA_017615355.1 Prevotella sp. | reverse complement strand
TGAGAAATATATGTAGAATTGAAACCAATATGTATACGGCAATCCTTTCAGCAGCCTTGGTCATCAACGAATTGATGGCGGGCAACGCAGGTGTTGTGATGAGTCCCGCGACGAATTTCGACAGTTGGATAGAGATTTACAATCCCGGTAACGAAGCCGTAGACCTTGGCGGCATGTATATGAGCAACGATGCAAGCAACCTGACCATGTGGAAGCTCCCGTCGAATGTCGGCAAGGTGGCGGCCAAGGGCTATAAGGTGTTGTGGCTGGGCTCCAACGACATCCTCTCGACACAGGCTCCATTTAAGCTCGACTGCGACGGCGGCACCATCTGCCTGAGCGACCGTCAGGGTAATCTGGTGGTGAGCCAGAATTATCCTGCCAGCATGAGCCGCTGCTCTTATGCCCGCACGACCGACGGCGGCGAGGAATGGGGATGGACGGCAGAGGCCACACCTGGCAAGAGCAATGCCTCGGCGCATTTCGCCAACAGCTGCCTGGACGCTCCCAAGGTGAGTGTGGGCAGCTGCCTGTTTGATGATGCTTTCACCTTCCAGGTGGAGATTCCCGAAGGTGCCATCCTGATGTACACCACCGACGGCAGCCTGCCCATGAGTACGGTGGAGGGCAGCAAACAAACCGGCCTTGTGGACAGAGGCACAGCGAAAAGGAGCAACAGCGGCAAGTTCTCGGTGAGGAACACTACGAGCTATGTGTTCCGCCTGTTTCAGGCCGGCTATCTGCCCAGCGCTCCTGTCACCCGCAGCTTTATCAAACGAGACAAAGACCTCACCATACCCGTCATCGCCATCGTCGGCGACGACCGCTACTTCACCAACTCGATGTGGGGCATCGACGTGGAGGGCGAGAACGGCATACCCGGCAATGGCCGCGACGACGCCGTGAACTGGAACCAGCCCTGGGACCGCCCTGTGAACTTCAGCTACCTCAGCCCCGATGGCGAGATGCTGTTTAATCAGGACGTGAACATCAGCGTGTCAGGCGGCTGGTCGCGCATGGAGAGTCCCCGTTCCTTCAAGTTGAAAAGCAGCAAGATTTTCGACGGGCTCAACCACTTGGACTATCCCTTCTTCCCGCAGAAGCCCTATATCCGCAGCAAGGCCCTCCTCGTACGCAACGGCGGCAACGATTCCTGGTGCCGCTTCAAGGATCCTGCGCTGACCACCATCGTGCAGCGCTCGGGCATCGACATCGACGTGCAGAGCACCGTGCAGGTGGCCGAATACATCAACGGCGAATTCCGAGGCATACTGAACCTGCGTGAGCCCAACAACGACAAGTTCGTCTATGCCAACTGGGGCTATGACGATGAGGAGATAGACGCCTTCGAGAACAGAGTCTTCAACAACGGCACCAGCGAGGCCTACGATCATCTTATCGCGCTGAGCAACCGCATCAACGAAGACGGTGTCTACGATGAGGTGAAAAGGCTGCTGGACATCGACGAATTCACCAACTACATGGCCGCCGAGATGTATTTAGGCAATAGCGACTGGCCCAACAACAATGTCAAGGGCTATCGCAGCAGGAATGATGGAAGATTCCGCTTCGTGCTCTTCGACCTCGACCAGGTGTTCAACTATTGGTGTGCGATGACTAGCCTCTCCACGCTCGAAACGAACTGGGAGTTTGCCAATGTGCCAATGATACGGATGTTCCGCAACCTGCTCAGCAACGACGAATACCGAAAGAAGTTCCTCGACACCTTCTGCCTCATGGGCGGCAGCGTCTTTGAGCGGCAGCGTGTCACGACGTTGGTCAACGAGCTGGCCAATGCCTGGCGCCCGATGCTTCAGCTTGAGGGCCGCAGCCCTGACAATAGCGCCAACGAGGTAAAGGAAAAGCTGTATTCTCGATTGGATGTGGCCATGAACCAGCTGCAGGAATATTCCCCTGCCCAGACAAAGGGACTCAGGAAGCAAATCGTACAACTCAACGCCGACACCGAAGGAGCCCAGCTGCTGCTCAACGGTATGACCATTCCCCGTGCCTCGTTCAACGGTTATCTCTATGCTCCCGTGACGCTGGAGGCGAAGGCTCCTGCCGGCTATAGCTTCACGGGATGGAAGAAGGGCGGCTCATCGCTCACCACGATCATGGAATTTTCATCCCAATGGCGCTACTACGACAACGGCGAGGCCCCTCAGGGCTGGCAGACTGCCGGCTTCAACGACAGCAACTGGAAAGTGGGGCAGGCTCCGTTAGGCTATTCCATGAGCGGCATCGTCACCACCATCAGCTATGGCGGCAACAGTCAGCAGAAGTATCCCACCGCTTACTTCAGGCAGAGCGTGAACCTGGACAAGACACCCGTAGCCAGCGACCTCTTTGTCTTGAGCTATCAGGTGGACGACGGCTGTGTCATCTATGTCAACGGACAGGAGGCCGGACGTGTCAACATGCGTCAGGGTACTGTCAGCTTCGACACCTTCTCGCAGACCTATGCCGGCAGCACACCTATGGAAGGCACCCTTGAGCTGCCTGCCACGTTGTTCCATAAAGGCAAGAATGTGGTGGCCGTAGAGGTGCACAACACGAGCTACACCTCCAGCGACCTCTACTGGGCCGCCTCGCTGCAGACCTCTATCAGCGATGTCGAAGAGGAGATCGTGTCCTCCGATCCGGTCATCAGCCTGCCAAGTGATGCAAAGCTGTCGCTTGTGGCCATGTTCGAGCCCCTGAGCGAGGAAGAACTCGCCGACGAACATCTCGTGCCTGTACGCATCAACGAGGTGAGTGCCGCCAACGGCATCTACGTCAACGAATACTTCAAGCACAACGACTGGGTGGAGCTGTACAACACCACCGATCAGCCCATCGACGTGGAGGGTATGTATATCTCCGACAACATGGATAAACCCAAGAAGTATCAGATAACCAATGTCATGTCTCCTGTGGTCAACGGTCCCTCCCCGACCCTCATCCCTGCCCACGGCTACCTTGTCATCTGGTGTGACAAACTCACGCCGCTGACTCAGCTGCACGCCTCGTTCAAGCTTGCAGCCGACGGCGGAGACGTGCTGCTGACGGCACGCGATGAGTCGTGGAGCGACCGTCTCACCTACACCACGATGAGTGAAGACCAGTCTGTAGGACGCTATCCTGACGGTGCTTCCGATGTCTATGCGATGAACATCCCCACCATTAGCAAGACAAACATGATGTCAAGCTACCTTACTGTCGTGGAGCAGCCCTCTGTGATGGGAATCAGCGACATAGCCGTCACCGATGGTCTGAGTGTGCACTATGGAAATGGCCGACTCATGGTAGGCAATGCTGACGGCAACGTGCTGGTGAGCGTGGCAAACCTGTCGGGCCAGAAGGTGCTGGCCACCACATTGAATGTCGGCGGCAGGCATGCTGATGTCGACGTCAGTCAGCTGCGCCGCGGTGTCTATGTGGCTGTTGTTACCGACGGCAAGGGCAATAAGGGTGTGTGCAAGTTTGTAATCAATTAAAAACCATAGACGTATGGCCGATTATATCATTATTGTAGCAGGTGGAAAGGGATTGCGCATGGGCGGCGATGTGCCCAAGCAGTTTATGCCCATAGGCGGTGTGCCCGTTCTGATGCGCACATTGCAGCGTTTTCGTGCGTATTCTGAGACGTTGAGGATTATCCTCGTGCTGCCCCACGAGCAGCAGGACTACTGGCGCTCGCTGTGCCAGGAGCATCATTTCGATGTGCCCTATCAGTTGGCTGATGGCGGAGCGACCCGCTTCCACTCCGTGCAGAACGGGCTGAAGCTGATTCCCGACGACGAGCAGGGGGTGGTGGGTGTGCACGACGGCGTCAGGCCCTTCGTCAGCGTCGATGTCATCGCCCGCTGCTATGAGGCTGCCCGTGAATATGGTGCCGTCATCCCCGTGATGCCTGTGGTGGAGACGCTACGTCATGTAGAGAAAGGAAATGTCTACCGCGCAGACTACCGCTTGGTGCAGACGCCGCAGACATTCGACATTCAGTTGCTGAAGGCAGCCAACCGCCAGCCTTACCAGGAATCTTTCACCGACGATGCATCGGTGGTTGAGGCCTACGGACACGCTGTAAAGATGGTGGAAGGCAATCGTGAGAACATCAAGCTCACCACGCCTTTCGACATGCTGGTGGCCGAGATTCTGGAACCTGAATCAGAGTAGCACCTGCTACTACTGACGTTTCCCGTTGTGCTTCTTGATGATCTGCAGGGTTGAGCTGTCGCAGTCGAAGACAGAGTTCAGCCCCTGCGCCTCTTGTGCAGGATCGCCGCAGTAGGGGTCGCCCACCTGCCATTGCTCGTGCACAGGACGGGCTTCGCCACCCCATCCCCAGAAGTTGCAGCCACGAACGGTGCTGTCGCCCATCGCCATCGAGAAGATGTAGTCGTAATACTGGTCGCGAGCTGTGGTAGGCGTAGCGCAGCCAAACTGGAAACCGTCACGCGGATAGCCGAATTCCTCGATCACCAGGGGCTTCTGCAGCTTGGCGGCAATGCGGATGTGCTCCTTCAGATACTCACCTGAGTTGTCGCAGGAACGCTGGATGTTCTCCTTCAGCGAGTCGGCCTTTGCCCAGTTCCAGTTGTAGGGCCAGATGTGGGCGTTGAGGTAGTCGATATTCTCGTCGGCAGAGACACGCTCATATAATAATGTGTCGCCCTCGCAGCCCCAGATACCCTCCGAGCCGATGCTGATGAGGTGGTTCTTGTCTAAGCTGCGGATGAGCGCCGAGGCCTCGCTAAGCCATTGTGCGAAAGGCTCCTTAGCCTCATCGCTGAAGGCACGGGGCTCATTGCCGATTTGCCAGGCCATGATGGTGGGGTCGTCTGCATAGGCGACGTTGGTGTAGCGGTTGGTGCGGCTGATGATGAAGCGCACATAGTCGTAGAACAGCTGATGGGCCTTCTCATTGGTGGCATATTTGCTCATGGCCTGCATGTAGGCGCCGTAGCCGTCCTCATTGGGACGCGGCTGCTTGCCTGCTCCGGCCTGCTCCAGATAGAAGCCGTAGCCGCCGCTCCATTCCCACGAATTATTCAGATAGAGCACCGCCTTCATCTCCCTCTTGCCCATCTCCTGCAGCAGATAATCGAGGCCGGCCAGGATGGTGTCGTTATAGACGCCGGGAGAGACCTGCAGCGTAGGCTCCACCTTTGTGGTGACGCCTCGCTCGCCGTCGCTGCCCACGAGGATGCGCAGGTTGTCGAGGCCCAGCTCATGCAGCTTGTCGAGCTCGCGGCACAGGCGCTCGCGGTCGCCGCCCTGTCCCTCGCTGCCAAGGATGGCTCCGTACCAGAAGTTAGTACCCACAAAACGGTAGTCGTGGCCGTTGACGACGAAGCTTGTTCCCTGACGCTGTACGAAAGGACTGGCTGTCTCTGAGGTCTTGTTAGTGCTCTTGCATGAGGCAAAAAAGATAGAGAGAATAAGGAGGGGAATGGCTGTGCGTGTGAACATATTACTGATGCTTTTGTTCTTTCTTTTTCTTCTTCCACTCTAAGAAAAGGATGCCGATGAGCAATAGCACGATGACGGCCATTGCAATGTAGGCGACAGTTTCGGTAGTGGAGATAGTGGCGGGATGGAAATCGAGCTCCACCTTGTGCTTGCCGCCGTCGATATGGATGGCACGCAGCACATAGTTGACACGGCCGATATCAACGGGCTTGCCGTCGACGGTGGCCGTCCAGGCGGGATAGTAAATTTCTGAGAAGACGAGCACGCCGCCAGTCTTGCTCTCTACATTATAGACAAGGTGGTTGGGTGCATAGCTCTCCAGCTTGACGGTGGAGGTGCTGTCCTGCTGGGCGGCTTGTCCGATGACTTTCTCGAACTGCTTGTCGGCCACGGCCTCGTGGCGCAGGTCGGTCTGACGAAGGGCTTCCAGCTCCTCGCTGGCCGAGCCTACATAGTTCACCTTATCGACAAACCAGGCATTGCCGCATGTGTTGCTGTTCAGCATGGGCATCAGGCCTTGGTCTGTCTTCACCACGACATAGCGGGTGTTGAGCATGTTCAGCACAGGCATGAGCATGTCGCTATCGATGGAATCCAGCTGGTAGCCTATCTGCGGCGCATAGTAGTTGATGGCCATCATCTCGCGGATGATACAGCTGTCGATCAGGTCCTGATAGCGCTGCATCTTAGCGGCGTGATAGCCGCCTACGCTCTTGTGGTAATAGCTCGTCTGGTTTTCGTTGAACACCGTGCTGAGCCCCCGCTCGTCGTAGGGCATGTTCAGCACACGGTAGTCGAGTGTCTTGTCCTGTAGCAGATAGTCGTCAAGCGGCGTCTTGGCGTGTGTTTCCTCCTTGATGCTGTCGCTGCGGAACATACCGTCGTTCAGGTAGTTCTTGTTCACCTGCCAGAGGTCGAAGAGGCACACCACGGCGATAATGGCGATGGCGGGCAGTGCCTTCAGCTTCTTCGTCATGTAGAGCCACAAGGTGACGGCACCAATGAAGACGATAGCCAATGAGCGCCAGCAGTCGGCGGTAAAGATGGATTGTCGCACGTCCTGTACCACGCTGAGATTCTCTACCCACTCCGGCTGGTCGGGCTTCACGAAGCTGAAGAAGGCTGATGGGGCGATGGCAAAGAGGAGCAGAGCACCACCTACGAGGCCGAAGCTCGTCGTCAGCGGCGTCAGCGGCAATTCTTTTTTGTCGAAAACAGCCATTGGGTTCTTCTTTCCGAAATAGTTCATCGTGCTGTTCACCATCACAATCAGCAGGGCCAGGATGCCCATGAAGAGCGTCACACCAATCCCGCTGCTGATGCCCATCATAATAAGGAAGGCAGAGAGGCAGGCGATGAGCGTGGTGGCATTGATACGTTTGCGCAGCAGCTCAGGCTCGTCGATGATACGCTTCAGACCCAGCATAGCCATCAAGGGAATGGTGAACTCGGCGATGACGAGAATACTCTCTACGGTACGGAACTTCGCATACATCGGCACGTGGTCGATGAAGAAGTCGGTGAAGGCCTGGTAATTGCGGCCCCACGACAGCAGGATGCTCATGATTGTAACAGCCAGCAAGGCCCATTTCATCGGACCCTTCACAACGAAAAGGCTGAGCACGAAGAGCAGCATGACAAGGGCACCCACATAGACGGGACCCATTGTGCCGCCCTCCTCCCAATATTGCGGAATCATCTCAAAGAGCTGTCCAGCCTGAATGCTCTGGCCATCAGGCAAATTGACAATTTCGTCGGCCTTGTCCTTTGCGGCGCTGCTCTCGCTAAGGCTGCAGAAAGCCGTTCCTTGCTCGGCGTCGGCTCTCATCGAGGCGCCACCCTTCACATTGGGAATGAGCAGCGACCACGTCTCGCCCTTGCCGTAGCTGTACTGGGTGATGTAGCTGCGCTCCAATCCGCCGTCGGTGCCGTCCTCACCCTGCGTGTTGGCTTTCAGCTCCGAACCGCCACGCATCGTGGCCTTGCTGTATTCCCACGTATGATAGAGGTTTGAGATGTTCACCAATACGCCCAGCAGTCCGCCAACGAGGCAGACGCCGGTGGCTTTCACCCATTGCGCCATTCGTTTCTCACGGATGGCTTCCACCAGATAGGCCACCACCATAAAGAAGATGACGAACAGGAAATAATAGGTCATCTGCACGTGGTTGGCATGCACCTCCAAAGCGGTGAAGATAGCGGTGACGAGCAGTCCCCACAGGTATTTGCCCCTGTAGGCCAGCACAATGCCGGCAATCATCGGCGGCAGATAGGCCAGAGCCATCACCTTCCACATGTGGCCTGCGGCGATGATGATGAGGAAATAGGTGCTGAAGGCCCAAAGGATAGAGCCAAGAGCAGCTAAGTATGTCTTAAAGTTGAACGCGCGCAAAAGAATGAAGAAGCCCAGCATATAGGCGAAGAGGTGCCACACATAGTCGGGCAGCCATAGATGATAGACTTTCTCCGCAGCCTTCACAGGCTCGTAGCTGTCATACGACGGCGAGATCTGATAGGTGGGCATACCGCCGAAGAGGCTGTTCGTCCAACGGCTCAGTTCGCCCGTCTGCTCCTTGTATTCTTTGATCTCCTGACCAGCACCGGCTCCGGCCGATGTGTCATGCTGATAGAGGATGCGATGCTCCGTATCAGCAGGGAAGAAGTAGGCGAAGGCCAGTACGGCAAACAAAACGACTGCCAACACGTCGGGCAGCCAGCGTTTCAAGTCTTTCATCTTTTTCTGTTTTGTTTCATTTTGCGTGCAAAGGTACGAAGAAGCGAGCGAAAAGCAAAGAAAAAAAAGTTTTTTCTTTTTTATCACAACTAAAAACCGTAACTTTGCGGACGATATGGCCGATACGACAAACGAGAAGATTTTGAGGGGCTTCATCAGATATCTGAAGCTGGAGCGCAGCATGTCGGGGAACACGCTCGACGCCTATAGCCGCGATGTGGAGAAGCTGCTCGCCTTCCTCAAAGCCCAGGACAAGCCGCTATGCGACGTCACCCTCGAAGACCTGCAGGAGTTTTCCGCAGGCCTCCACGACATCGGCATCGGCCCACGATCGCAATGCCGCATCCTCAGCGGCGTGCGCTCGCTCTTCCGATTTATGGTGCTTGACGGCTATGTGGAGCAGGACCCTACGGAGCTGCTCGAGAATCCTGTCCTCGGCGAGCACCTGCCAGAGTTTCTGACACCTGCCGAGGTGGACACGCTGGAAGACAGCATCGACCTGTCGGTGCCAGAGGGTCATCGCAACCGTGCCATCATCGAGGTACTTTTCTCCTGTGGCCTGCGTGTCTCGGAGTTGGTCAATCTGAAGTGGAGCCAGCTCTTTGAGGAGGAGCGCTATCTGCGTATCACGGGCAAAGGCAGCAAGGAACGGCTGGTGCCCATCTCCGACAGGGCCTTGAAGGAGATTGCGAATTATCTGCCTTGGCGTCGCAATCTGAAGATAAAGCCGGGCGAGGAGGACTATGTGTTTCTGAACCGTCGCGGTGCCCACCTGACTCGCACGATGATCCTCATCATGCTGAAGCGACAGGCGGAGGAGGCCGGTATCACGAAGGTCATCTCGCCACACACGCTCAGACATTCCTTCGCTACGGCCCTGCTGGAAGGCGGCGCCGACCTGCGCGTCATTCAGGCGCTCCTGGGACACGAGAGCATCGGCACCACCGAGATCAACACCCACATCTCCATGCAGACGTTGCGTCGCGAGGTGCTGGAGCATCATCCCAGAAACAGGCAAAGGGAAACGGATAATCAAAATCAATAGGAAGATAATCAAAATGTAATGTTGAGTATCGTGGAAAGTGTGTACTTTTGCAACACTATTTATTAACTGGGGCAAAAGCACTACTAAAACCAACGATACGCACATGAAGCAGCAGGAGTATTTCTTCGCCGTCGACCTCGGAGCTACCAGCGGACGCACCATCATTGGCAGCATCCAAGACTCTCCCCTCCCCTCTCAGACCTCACCTCTCAAACTTGAGGAGGTGACGCGTTTTCCCAACAATCTCATCGAGCAGGGCGGCCACTACTACTGGGACATCCACGCCCTCTACTTCGAGATGATACGCGGTCTGAAAGAGGTGGCGCAGCAAGGCCTCAACATCAAGAGCATCGGCATCGATACTTGGGGCGTTGACTTTGTGTGCATTGGCCACGACGGAGCTATATTAAGGAATCCGCGCGCGTATCGCGACCCTATCACTTTCGAGGCAATGGACGACTATCTGCGTCACAAGGTTTCCCCTCGTGAGGTCTACGACGTGACTGGCATCCAGTTCATGCACTTCAACAGCCTTTTCCAGCTCTATGCGATGCAGCGCGAGAAGAACAGCGCCTTGGAGAATGCTGCCAAGATCCTCTTCGTGCCCGACGCCCTGAGCTGGATGCTGACGGGCAAGGAAGTGTGCGAATATACCATCGCCTCGACATCGCAGCTGCTCGACCCACGCACAAAGGAGCTCGACGAGAAGCTGCTGGCCTCGATAGGACTTTCTAGAGAGATGTTCGGCCCGATGGTACAGCCAGGCACCGTCATCGGCACGCTCACCGAAGAGGTGCAGCGCCTGACAGGTCTTGGCCCTGTGCCCGTCATTGCTGTGGCAGGTCACGACACAGGATCGGCTGTGGCTGCCGTGCCTGCAAAGGACGAGAACTTCGCCTATCTCAGCAGCGGCACGTGGAGCCTGATGGGCATTGAGACGAAGGATGCCATCATCAACGACCTCTCCTACGAGCGTAACTTCACCAATGAAGGTGGAGTAGAGGGCACCACGCGTTTCCTGAAGAATATCTGCGGCATGTGGCTCTACGAGCGATGTCGATTGGAGTGGCCCGAGGAGGTGCGCAAGCTCAGTCATCCTGAATTGCAGGGCAGCGCAATGACTGTTGAGCCGTTCCGCTCGCTCATCAATCCCGATGACGACTGTTTCGCTGCTCCGAAGTCGATGACTGCCGCCATTCAGCAGTATTGCCGCGACACCCGCCAGCCCGTGCCTGAGACACCTGCTGAGTTCTGCCGCTGTATCTTCGATTCGCTGGCGCTGCGCTACAAGCAGGTGTTCAACTGGCTGAAAGAATTTGCCAATTTCGACCTCGACGTTTTGCATATTATCGGCGGCGGAAGCCTCAACAAATACCTGAATCAGTTTACGGCCAACTCTACGGGAGCTACTGTTCTGGCTGGCCCACAGGAATGTACGGCTCTGGGCAACATCATGATGCAGGCAAAGGCCGCAGGCATTGTCAGCGACATCTGGCAGATGCGTGCCCTCATCGCCGCCTCTACTCAGCTGGTGAAATATGAGCCGCAGGACAAGGCTCAATGGGATGCCGCCTTTGACAAGTATTTAAGTATTACACAAAAATAGAAGATTATGAAAGCTAATTTGATTGAACAGGCTTATGCGGTGGCGAGAGACCGCTATGCTGCCATTGGCGTCAACACCGACGCTGTTCTTGACCAGCTCCAGAAACAGCAGATCTCGCTTCATTGCTGGCAGACCGACGACGTGGTGGGCTTTGAGCGCAATGACGCCCTCAGCGGCGGCATCCAGACAACGGGCAACTACCCAGGCCGTGCCCGCAACATCGACGAGGTGCGCCAGGACATCGAGTTCGTGAAGACCCTCATCGCAGGCAACCATCGTCTAAACCTGCACGAGATCTACGGCGACTTCAAAGGTGAGTTCGTCGACCGCGACCAGGTTGAGGTGAAGCATTTCCAGAGCTGGATCGACTGGGCAAAGGAGAACAATATGAAGCTCGACTTCAACTCCACCTCGTTCTCGCATCCGAAGAGCGGCAACCTCACGCTGTCGAACCCCGACAAGGCCATCCGCGACTTCTGGATTGAGCACACCAAGCGTTGCCGCCACATTGCCGACGCGATGGGTAAGGCCCAGAACGACCCCTGTATCATGAACATCTGGGTGCACGACGGTTCGAAGGACATGCCTGTACAGCGTAAGAAATACCGCGAGATTCTGGCTGCCTCGCTCGACGAGATTATGGAGGAGAAACTCGACGGCGTGAAGAACTGCTTCGAGGCCAAGCTCTTCGGCATAGGTTTGGAGAGCTATACCGTGGGCTCACACGATTTCTATACCGCCTATTGCGCCACCCGCAAGCAGATGTACACCCTCGATACGGGCCACTATGAGCAGACGGAGAACGTCTCTGACTTCATCTCGACCTTGCTGATGTATGTGCCTGAGCTGATGCTGCACGTCAGCCGTCCTGTGCGCTGGGACTCTGACCATGTGACGATTATGAACGACCAGACGCTCGACCTTTTCAAGGAGCTCGTACGCGCTGACGCCCTCGACCGTGCTCACGTCGGCCTCGACTATTTCGACGCCTCTATCAACCGCATCGGTGCATATATTATAGGTACGCGTGCCACGCAGAAGTGCATCCTGCAGGCCCTGCTTGAGCCGAAGAAGCTGTTGCGCGAATAT